>JAGWBK010000021.1:0-63235 GCA_021295915.1 Dehalococcoidia bacterium | reverse complement strand
TGTTCGTGAACGGCGAGGACGTCCGCTTCCTGGACGGGATCGACTCCGCTACCGGCGACGGCGACGAGGTCAGCATCGTCCCGGCCGTAGCCGGAGGGGCGTAGCCAGCTCCCCTACCCTCCTAGAACGAGGTGTATCCTCCGTCGACCGGTAGGGATACGCCCGTCACGTAGTCTGACGCGCTGCTCGCCAGAAAGACGGCGGCACCACCCATTTCGTCGGGCTCGCCCCAGCGTCCGTGCGGGATGCGCGACTGTATGTACTCGTAACGTTCGGTGTGCTGGGTGCGGATTGGGGCCGTCAGGTCCGTGTGAATCCACCCTGGCAGGATCGCGTTCACCTGGATGTTGTCCTTCCCCCACGCGACGGCGAGGCTTTTGGTGAGCTGCACCACTCCGCCCTTGCTCGCCGAGTATGACGCTACCCAGTCCGAGCCGAACACTGATGTCATCGAGCCGATGTTGATGATCTTTCCGCCGCCTGCGTTCTTCATGTGCGGATAGACTTCGCGTGAGCACAGGAATGTACCGTCGAGGTTGATCCCGACAACCCGCTGCCACTCCTCGAGAGTGTAGTCCTGAGGTGCCTTCCGAATACCGATTCCGGCGTTGTTCACGAGGATGTCGACCCCTCCGAACCCGTCGGCGGTCGCCTGCACAGCGTTGACCACGCTGGCCTCGTCGGCCACATCTATGTCGAGTCCGACGGACTTCACGCCAAAGCCTTTGAGCTCATCCACCGCGGCATCGGTCTTGTCCCTGTTGCGAGCGGCGACGGCGACGTTCGCCCCGGCGCCTGCAAGGGACCTAGCAATGCCGAGTCCTATGCCGCCGTTGCCTCCGGTGACGAGCGCGGTCTTTCCGGTCAGATCGAACTGGTTAGCCATGGTGCGTACCTCATTCTCAGTGAATCGGCCCACGACACAGCACGGATGCCTTGTGGGTAGGCTGTGCTATGAACCGGTTCTGCGATTGTACACGCTAGAGCGTGCCCTGAGGGGGGATCAGGCGATCTTGCGGACCGGTCCATCGGGACGATGCTCGTCCAGAATGGCCGAGGTGTCCCTGTGATGTTCCACGCCGGACTGTCGCTGTTTGGCGAGCAGGTCCAGCGCGAACTCCGAGAGCTTCGGCTCAATGCGAAGCTCCTCCGGAATGTACCGCATGCAGCGGCGCATCATTACCTGGGCCGGACGGCGGGTACGCTCAGTACAGCCATAGGCATAGACGCACATATACGCGATGCACTTTGTCGTCTCACGATATATAGGAGGCACGCGACTCGACGACGGAGGCACGTGCCTACTCAGGTACTGCCCCAGCGGACTGTCCAACCGCTGGGGCAGTGGAGTAACGTGTTGCATTTGCAACCTCGCCTAGAACACAAATGCTAGAAGCAAGTTAATCTCTTTCTTAGACTTATGCAAGGTATTCGCAGACCAATTCTGCACGAGTTTTGCACTCCGCCGATTCCGTTAGGAGCCCCCCTTCGTGCTAAAGTACTTGCTGATAGGAACAGCAACTGATCGGCAACGCCGAGATGACCGCCTCAACGGTCACAAACAAAATCAGGAGTAGAGAATGCCCATACTGGACAAGAACGGAGTCGACACGACGGAGATGTACAAGGGCTTCAAGCGTACGTCTGTAGTTGACGGCGAGCGAGGCTCGACGCAGCTATCGGTCTCTGAGGTGCTGATGGAGCCAGACTCCGCACCCCCCCTGCACGCTCACCCGACAGAGGAGACAATCCTGATCGCCGACGGTGAACTTGAAGCGTACGTCGGAGACGAGACCTACACCGTCACGAAGGGCCAGTTTGTGCTGGCGCCTCCGGGAGTCAAGCACGGCTTCTCAAACAAGTCCGGGAAGCCCGCGCTCATCTACGGGATACACCCGACTCCGGCCGTACAGACCGAGTGGGACCCGGAGTAGGAAGAGACGGCCTAGTCTCTATACCGCCTACCGAGCTCAGTCGCGTCGGATAGCTGGCCGTCCCGGATCTCCTTGACTTCGTCGGCCATTGCGAGCAGCGTCGAGTCGTGCGTGGCTGAGACCACGCTGATTCCCCGCTGCTCGACCATCTCCTTGAACAGGCCGAAGATCGAGCGCGCGTTGTTGGAATCCAGTTCCCCGGTAGGCTCGTCCGCCAGGATCAGGGGCGGCTCGTTGACTATGGCGCGGGCAATGGCGACACGCTGCTGCTCTCCGCCTGACAGCTCGTAGGGCCGGTGGTTGGCACGGTTCCAGAGACCGACGATCTCCAGGGCCTCGCGGGTCCGCTCTTCCCTCTCGCGGGTGCGGACTCCAGCGATGCGGAGCGGCAACTCAACGTTCTCGAACGCCGACAGCAGCGGCAGCAGTCCGAACGACTGGAAAACGAAGCCAATCTTGTGGCGTCGGAGATCGGTCAGATCGTGTTCGCCCATTTCGGCGATGTCCCTGTTCTCGAAGAGCACCTGTCCAGACGTGGGCTTGTCGAGTCCGGCCAGGATATTGAGCAGCGTCGTCTTCCCCGATCCGGAGCGTCCCACGACCGCGATGAACTGCCCCGGCATCACGCTGAAGTTGATGCCTCGCAGGGCGTCGATCTGCTCTGAGCCAAGGAAGTAGGTCCTGCGTAGGTCCACCGTCGTAATCAGCGGGAGGACTCTGCTCATCTGGGTCTATCTCCTGTCTGTAGTGGCTGAGAGGGGCGGGCGTCCACCCTCACCCCAGCCCTCTCCCTCATGGGAGAGGGGGTCTGTCTTGGGTTACTCGCCAGGTACTATCGTGACCCTGCCGTCTTCAACCTTCACGCGTGCCTTCTCTCCGATGTTGAGTTCATCGAGAAGGTCTCTTGGAATCTGGACGCGCCCGTTTCCGTCCACCAGGACGAACTCCTCCAGTGGCTGGTCCACTTCAGCCTCGCCACGGATACGCTGGTACGTGACCCTGCGCCGGATCTCGGTGGACATCTTACCGTCGCGGATCATCACGACGCGGCCTACCTTGTAGGCGATGTCGGGGTCGTGTGTGACGATGAGAATGGTGGTGCCCATCTCCCGGTTCACGGTGCCGAACAGATCGAGGATCTCCGCGGCTGTGGCGTCGTCGAGCTCACCCGTGGGCTCGTCCGCGAGTAGCAGTGGAGGGCGATTCGCCAGCGCAACGGCGATTGCGACTCTCTGCTGCTCTCCGCCGGACAGCTTCTCGGGAGTGTGGTCGAGCCGGTGGCTTAGTCCCACGAGTCCGAGCAACTCTTCTGCCCGCTCCCTGCGCTCTGAGCTGGGAATATTGGTGAGCATCATTGGTAGCGTCACATTCTCGAGTGTACTGAGATACGGGAACAGGTTGCGGCTGGTCTGCTGCCAGATGAAACCGACGTCGATGCGGCGGTACTCCTCGACCTCGCGAGCAGACATGCGTAGAAGGTCCTTGCCTCCCACCATCACGCCACCCGCAGACGGCGAGTCGTACCCGGCCAGGATGTTGAGAAGAGTGCTTTTGCCGCTACCGCTCGCCCCGACGATGGCTACCACCTCGCCAGCATCAACGGCGAGGTCGAGGCCCCTGAGCGCTACTACTTCAAGGTCAGCGATCTTGTAGATCTTGAACACGTCCTGGCAGAAGACGTATGAGGAGTTGTTCATGCTGTGTAGAGTCCTTTGCGATCTGTCCACTCGTTAGATTGTAGCGCACGCAGGCCTGACCAGTAATTCAGGGCAGTCAGGCTCCGTCGCCCTCACACCTCTCCCAGTCTGAGGATGCGCTGTAGTGAGATCCTGCGGACCAGGATGATCACGCCGGCGATGATGACAGCGAACAGAAGACCCATCGCGAGGTACATGATTCCCAGAGTCCCCCAGTTGACGTCCACAACGAACGGCGGGAGAATCCGGGTTCCACTGTCATCGTGCCCCAGGAACGGCATCATGGTCGCGCCCAGTCTGCCTCCCATCCAGGTGCCAAGCGCAAGTCCAGCGCCGATTACGAGCACCTGCTCGAGCAGTACGAGCGTGCTCAGCTGTCTCATGGAGAAGCCGACCGTTCTCATCAACGCGAACTGTATCTCCCGGCTCCTGAACGAAACGTAGGCGTGCACCAGGAAGCCGAGGCCGCTCAACACGAGCACTGCAGAGAAAGCAATGAACAGAAGCGCGCGCCATCCGGCCTCGACCAGCGGGTCGACAGTGGAATCAGCGAGAACTTCTACCCTGTCATGGATTTCCCGGCTCGGGAACGGCTGACTTTCATCGAGCAGACTCAGGAGGTCTTCCCTGTCAGACGATGACCCGTTGGTCGTCATCCATACCTCATTGGGGCGAAGCTCTCCGCCGGTCGCCTCCAGGTTGGCATACGCACTGACCGAGTCCAGGTCTGCGATCAGGTACGAGCGCCTAAACGTCTCGAGCGTGGGGAAGAAGTCGACCACGTCTGTTAGCTCGACCTTGATGCGATGGCCCTGCGCAGAGACTTCAATTACCTCACCGATACGATGCTCATTGACTCGCAGGAACCTGCTCGTCGCGATGACGGGAATCGGCTCCAGGACCGGACCGTGGAATATGCCTCGGCTGACAAGTGGACGCCCCTCAACCCATATAAAAGAGGCCACGCCACTCGTACCGTTCAACCCGTCATTGGTCGACTTGAGCACGTCCGACTGCGACTCAGGGACCGAATTGAGCGTAGTCCAGTCTGAAACAGAGTCGAAGGACTCCAGCACGACTTTCCCGCCGTCCGACCTGGTTGCGAATATCTCGTCTACTGCAATGGACCCGGCCCTGAGACGGTTGCGGCCGTTGGTCTCGAATAGCGTCAGGGACACCAGGGTCAATGGCCGGGCTGGCTGAAGCACGGCGAACTGGCGTAAGCCGGAGCGCTCCACTGGCCGCTCCATGGTCGTCCATGCCGAGTTGTCCAACTCACCCATCTGGTATGTGAAGTACCGTCCATTGGCGTCACGCATTCTCATTGCGAGCATGACACTCGGATGCGACCTGTCGGCCTTGAACGTGACTCCCATCGATTCAGCATCGGCCGGGACATCTATCCCGACAGGGAGAGTCTCGGACTCAAGCGTCGACAGCAGGGAGTCCATCGACGACTCTGAGAAGTCGTCCCTGAACCAGCCCATCTCACTGATCTGCTCGCCCTCGATGGCAAACATGGTGTACGAGTCGGCCAGCAGCTTCGACAGGTCTGACCCGAACCCTCGGAACGCGAGGCTTACGTCTTCAACTGCGGGCAGGTCCTGATAGGACTCTCTCATCGATACGGACTGCCCTCTCGTGTTCAGCAGAGCGCCGACCAGCCGGACGTCTGTCCCGGTCGAGTACAGCGCGCGATCCGAGAAGCTGCGCTGCAGAGTCCCTCCGAAGCTGGCCGCAAAAATGCCGAGTCCCGCCATGAGGATCAGCATCAGCGACAGCCGCGCGTAGTGAGTCGGGTTCCTTGCCATCTGCCAGATGCCGAGTACAAGTCCTGCAGACAGGAACGACGACAGCAGCGCACTCGAAATCCTCATGAACAGTGGGAACAGCCTGAGGAGCACCAGTGCGGAGGCCACCAGGACGACAGCCGGCACTGCAAGGAGAAGCTGGTCTGTAGCCACTTCTCCAAACACCCCGACAGCCACGACAGAGCCCTGTTCTGAGAGCTGCCTCAGCAGGAGCACAGCAACAATCAGGAGCAGGACGTCGAGATAGTAACGTTGGTAGAACGGCTGAGTGTAGGGCCGGGAGGACTGGTGACGGAAGGTCGTCACGCTCATTCGCGATGCCTGTATCGCGGGGACCATAAGTGCAGCGAAACTGAGCAGCCCTCCGAGCGCGCTCATCAGATAAGCACCGGGCGATAGGGATACGGACAGCAGCTCACCGCCGCTGAGATCCGAGAATGCGGGAGTGATGCCGAGCAGGCTGATCACTCCGGCTGCCAGAAGAGGAGCGACCGCTATCGCCAGAACGGCGATTGTAACGCCTTCCAGTACGTACACCGAAAGCACCTGGGCCGCGCTCGATCCCCTGCTCTTCAGGAGCACGATCTCGCCCCGCTGCTGCTCGACCACCAGCGAAGACAGCGTGATCACGTAGTACAGAATGACCACCGAGATCAGTATGAGTATCACGAACATCGGCAGCTTGGAGAAGAACAGCCTAACGTCGTACTCGAACAGGGACTCTTCGAGCTCAGTAATCTGCCTGTAGCTGAACAGGTTCGTGGACAGCCGGTCCTCCATCGCATTGATGGACCGTCGCGCGAAGGTCGCGTTCCTGGCGTTCAGCGTACTCGTGTCCACCATCAGCAGCCAGCTGAAGACGCTGTCGAGCTGCCTGAAGGTATCTCCCAGCGCTTCGTAGTACGCCCTCTCAGTAAGATAGAACGGAAGCGTCTGGAAGCTTCTCGCAGTGGCTGCGTTGAAAATCTTGTCGTTGAGGTACCAGAACTCGTCGTCCGGGTTGTTACGTGTGAATGTGCCGGTTATGACGACGTGGATGAACGGCGAGGAGTCAGACCAGTACGGGACCGCAGCGAGGCGGTCGCCTACTTCCACCCCGAGGTCGTTCGCGGCATCCAGCGGCACGATAGCCTCGACTGTCGGCTCACCGCCCGGAGCGTTGACGTACCCATCGCCAGATGGCCGGCTCCCGGGCTGCAGGGTAATGTGGTCATAGAGTCTCGGAAGGTTGCCGAAGAAGGCGCGGGGATTGTCTGTGTCGGCCGTTTCTTCCTTCCCGACCTCAGACAGGAAGAAAGTAGCGGTCTTTACGCCGGTTGTCTTGTCACGGAGCATCCACGAGATGCGGTCTTCGATCTCGCGCTCGGTCTCGGCAATGACCTTGTCCCGCTCAGCGTATGTCGTGGGGCCGCGGTCGGACTTGAGAGCGATGTTAGTGTCGTTGACGCTGAGCTTGTTGAGAGCGTTCTTGAGCGCCAACTCCCTGAGTGCGTCGAAGTAGATGACAGTTCCTGCCATGATGGTGGCGGCCAGAAGAACGCCTACCACGACCGTGGACATGAGCTGCCAGTTGGCGAGCGACCTCCGCGCGACCTGTGGCCAGACCGTTATCAGCCTGGAGAAGAGTCCCATCACTCCCCCTGTTCAGGAGCTGAGAGATGGGAGACTGTAGATAGGGTCATCCTCATTTCTGCATTTTACTTATGTGACTAGTTCCAAGCAGGTCACTCACCCTCCAAGCGGGACATTTCGTGGATGTTCACCCTGGAGACAGAGCGGGCAAGCCACAGGAGCGCCCCGACGAATATGACCACCAGCGTGGCATAGATCGGCCCCATGAACTCCCAGTTCGTGGTCAGGATGAACGGAGGCACCACAGGATGGCCGTCTTCGGTAACCGCGAGCGCTGTCACCATGATGTTACTCATGGCGAACCCCGCAATAGTACCCAGAACCAGTCCCATGCCGACAACCACCAGGTGCTCGGAGCCGAGGAGTCGAGTCATCTGACTGCGCCTTAGCCCGAGCGCCTGCAGGAAGCCGACCTCCGCCCTGCTCTGTCCCGCAAACGAGATCAGGTAGGTGATGTACCCGAGCGCAGACACGAACACGATGACGGCGAAGGTGACGAGTACCATTGCACGCCACCCTGCGGTGATCAGGGGGTCGAGTCGTACTGTCTCCAGCAGCCTCGTGCGGTCGTGCACGAGGTGAGGCGCCCGCGCAAGGGCCAGCCCGTACATGTAGGCCTCGTCGCCTGCCCCCGGCGCCTCCTTCAGGATCAGCTCATTGGGCCTGATGCTCCCGATTGGCGTCAGGATGTTCAGATGGCGGAGGAGGCTGTCCAGGTCTGCAATCAGGAAGCCGTTGCCAGCCGGGTCCATGGTCGGGAAGTAGTCGACCGTGTCCACTAACCGCACTGGTATCAGCCTGCCAAACACATTGACTATCAGGGCATTGCCAACGACGGTGCCGGTGCGCCTCGTGAAACTCGTGCTGGCAACCACAGGAACAGGGCCACCGGTGGGACTTCTGTAGAACCCGCGAATGCCCCTGTCCGTGTCCTTGCCGAACGTGAACACTCCCGAGCGCGCGCCACTCTTGACGTCCTGCCGGGTGAACCCGATGGTGTCCCTGGAAATCATCGATGTCGAGAGCGGAGTCCACTTGTTCAGCCCTTCGAAATCATCAAGCATGACTCTTTCGGCGCTGCCTCTCACGGAGGCCTGTATGTCGTCGAGAAGCAGGGCCCCCGCAGTTCCGGCCGGGCCGAACGCGGGCTCGTACACTTGAACGCTGACCAGATTCAGAGGCGGCTCGAGGTGTGATGGAATCATGGAGCCCCTGAGAGTCCACTCCACACCCGAGACGGGGCCGAAGGTGATGGTGTCCGTAACGCCACGATGGTCCTGCAGCACCATCCACAGGAACATGTTTGGGTAGTCGTCCATCGTCCGGGTCCAGACGTAAATGTTCTCGGCCCCCTCAGGCAGGTCGATACTGGGCTGGTTGGCCCCGGACCTGAGCAGACTCATCACCTGCGGCAGAGGCCGCTCTGAGAAGTCGTCCCGGTACCAGGTAACGTATGGGAAGTCGTCCGACTCGACCGCAAGCACGCCGAAGCTGTTGCCCGAGTACGTGGCCCCGACCGAACCATCTCCCCTCAGGGCCAGCGAGACAGAGGTGACGCCTGCCATGGTCAGGTATCTGCTCTTGATCTCCTCGGTGCCCTCCGCGAAGTGGGTGGGCATACCGGTGACGCGGAGGTCGGACGCAACCTCATACAGGATTCGCTCTTCGTAAGACCGGTCTAGCGTACCGCCGACAGTGGTGGCCAGTACCCCAAGTCCGGTTACCATCACGATCAGCAGCACAAGCCAGCTGTACTGGAGCGGGTTACGCCCCATACGCCAGATTGCCATGGACATCCACACTGGGTAGACCCTGGACAGTCTGCGGAGGGCGACGAACGCGACCTGCAACGGCACCAGCGCGCCGAGCATGATGGTGGGGATGTATGCGGCCGCATCTGAGTCAGGGACGTCGAAGTAGATGAACAGGACGATCAGGACAGCCTGTGAGACCAGACCCAGGATGAACGGTACTCGACGCCGTGTCTTCCAGGTGCCGAAGTACGCCAGTCCGATGAGCGCGATGTGGACAGCGCTGCTGATCCAGCCGAGCTCGTCCCCTGCCCTGACGTGCTGCAGCGCAATTATCAGAGCGATGCCTGCCAGAGTTGCTGCCGCGCCCAGATGCAGTAGCGAGGGTGAGTCGCCGCTCAGGTAGCGAACGATCAGGGGGAAGAACCTCATGAACAGTAACGCGACGACCGTGAGCAGCAGCACCGGCGCGAACAGCAACGCCTCGTTGATCCCTCTGTCTCCAAAGAGCCCACCGGATATGATCTGTCCGCGAGCGAACAGTTCCCAGAAGACCAGCCCACCTATCACCATGAGTCCCACGTCTATGTAGTAGCGTTGGAAGAACGGCGCTACTGGCGGCCGCGAGGAACGCAGCTTGTGCACGATTAGCCCGGTCCTGGCGCCGACGACTCCCGGGACTACATAGATTGCCAGGCACAGAAGGCCGACTGCGACAGCCACCAGGAACGGCGTCGCTTCCAGTGAGACCGGTAGGTACTCTCCCAGGGTTATGTCCTTGAAGTAGCCCAGCTTGCCAGAGAGCATGATGGCCCCCATCGCCAGGAATGGCGCGATGACCGTTGCGACCACGGTGATTGCGATTCCCTCCAGGGCATAGATGCGCGCAAGCTGCCAGGCGCTGACTCCCCGGCTCCTGAGCAGAGCAACGTCTGACTCACGGCTGGACACCAGGTAGGAGACCATCATCAGAATGTAATACAGGACGGTGATGGCCGTAACCACGAGCAGCAGCAGCAGAGGAACGCTCGTGAAGAAGCTGCGTTTGTCGAACGTGTCGAGCAGCCCCCTGATGCCCGTCAGGACGACCGAGCCGGGCATCGCGTCGGTTATCTCTATCTCCATCTCGCGCAGCCGGGAGCGGACATCGTCCTTGTCCCACCTCTTCAGCGCCTCCCTGTCAACGGACACGAACCAGCTCGAGTTGACAAGTGTTCCCGGATAGGCGCGTCCAACACCATCGACGAGGACCGGCTGAGTGACGAACACCGGCAGCGGCGGTTCATCCGGGTCGACCTCCACCTCGGCATCCGGAAGCTCCTCAAGCGGCGCCGGATCAAGGAATATGTTGGGATTCTGCTGCCAGTACTCCTCAGTCGGGTCGGTCGGCTCAACGACACCTACGATCTCGACCCTGGCACGCATCGGATGGCTGAGCGAAGGTGTAAAGATAACCACATCGCCCATTTCGAGATCGAACGCGTCCTTGGCAGGCTCGCCAATGATGGCTTCCATACTGGGTCTGCCGTCATCCCAGACGACCTGGTCCGATGCCATCCGACCATCAAGGAAAGTAACGTGCTCGTCAATGCGCTCGATGTGTTGGAAGTACCCTCGGGAGACCCGCGTGCCATCTTCACCCACGTGTGACAGCGGCACCAGGGGCGACAGGGGTGTTCCTACGATGAAAGTAGGCGACTTCAGGTATCGGACACGACCCCTGTTGATCTCAGCGATGTTATCGTCTAACGCCTGGTCGAATGCCTGCTCAGTAGAGTTTAGAGAGGCCCCATCCAGCGTTATGTAAGGTGACGCCGCGTAGATATTGAGGTAGGATTGGTTCGCGCGGTCGATCGCCGTATCTATTCCCTGGCGTTCAAGCGTGCTTATGTAGACCGGCGCGCCGGCCAGGAGTGTGGCTGCAATGGTGATCCCTATGAATATCGCCGCGAGCAGCTTCCAGTCGTCAGACAGACGCTTGGAGATGAAGGATAAGATCGTCATCCCGACCACCACCAGCCAGTGGCTGGACATACAAAAAGGACGATAAGAGGGTCCGCTGGTTTCAGGAGCTTACGGGCCCTAACTCAGCTATCTGCAGAGCACGAGAGCAGGCTGCTGCACGGTGACACGGCCGGAGAGTGTGGTCCGGCCGGTCCGTTTCGCAACAGTTCATAGCCCAATTGCAGACGCCACCGCTTCGAGGTGGACGTCAGCGTCTCCAAACATCAGCTCAGCTGCCTTGGCTCTGCGTGAGTATAGCTGCAAATCGTACTCTTTGGTGAATCCCACGGCCCCGTGACTCTGGTGAGCGAGGGCGCATACACGCCGGTAGGCCTCCGATACCCACGCTTTCGCCATAGAGACCTCGCGGTCGGCAGGCATGCCCTGTGCCAGCGACCACGCAGCCTGGTAGGTGATGTAACGGCATCCATCGACGTCGGCCGCCATGTCAGCAGCGTGGTGCTGGACAGCCTGGAAGGACCCGATGGCCCGACCGAACTGAATTCGCTCCTTCGCATACCGAACAGTCATTTCCAGCACTCGCTGCGCTCCACCCAGCATCTCGGCGCACTTCCCTGCCGCGCCCCACTTGAGCACGGTAGCGATTGTATCCCAACCGCCGTTGAAGTCGCCCAGAATGGAAGCCTCGTCAACCGTTACGTCATCGAATGTCAACTCGGATTGCCGGTCCGAGGCGATGGTGGTGAGCAGCGACTGCTTCAACCCACCTGCGTTGGATGGCACTATGAACAGGCTGACGTCTGTCTCGCCATCTCCTGTCCTGGCGGCGACGATGACGTAGTCTGACACGTGCGCGTTCGGCACGTAGAGCTTGGTGCCGTTGATGACGTACCCGCCATCTGTCCGGCGCGCGGTCGCTTCGATCCCACGCGGCTCCCACAGCCCGCTGGGCTCGGTTATGGCCATCGTGGCGATTAGCTGACCTTGCGCTATGCGTGCGAGGTATTCGTTTTTCTGGTCTTCGGTACCTGCCTCGGCCAGCGCTACACCAGCCATGACAACGGTGGAGAAGTAAGGCCCGGGCAGTAGCGCGCCTCCCATCTCTTCCAGAAGGATCGCAAGCTCCACGAAGCCAAGACCCTCGCCCCCAACGTTCTCGGGGAATGCGAGCCCAAGCCATCCCATTTCAGCCATCGAACCCCAGAGTTCCGGCGAGTATCCACGCTCATCCTGCTCCATGTCCCTGACGTAGGAAACGGGGCACTCAGATTCCAGGAACTCGCGTGAGCTGTTTCTGAGCATCTGCTGGAACTCGTTGAGTCCTAGATCCAAGGTGGAGCCTCCTGTAAATGCGTAGGGGCGCACATCGGTGCGCCCCCGGCTTGATCGGGTCCCGTATCAGCGTACGGGACGTGTCTTCAGTTGTTGCCGTCTGCATGACATGCCGAGCCTATGAGCCGCCCACCACCATGCAGGTCACAGTCCGAACGATTCCAGATACAGTATGGACTTCCCGCGTCACGATCTGCCCGACGGCGTTCAGGTCATTCGCCGACACGACCGCGATGATGTCGTAGGGGCCGGTGACCATATCAACGGCATCCACGCCTGGCAGCGCGTCTAGTGCGCCCGCAACTCCTTCGGACTCGCCCACAGCGGTCTCGATCAGAACATAGGCCTTCGTGCTCATTGGCTTACTCTCCGTGCGCAGTATCGCGCAATGTGAACTCTCAGCTTGAAAAAGTGCCTGCATTCTAAAGTTGGCCATCAAATGGTGTCAATTGGATGGGTCGCGGAAGGGATCCGGTCCTAGTACTCGCTTGACAAGGCACAAAGCAGGAAATATATTTCAGGCTAAGTGGCCGGATACGCATTGGGATTTCTGGAGGTGGGGATTTCACACTTTCTGGCTTAACACTTCGTCGAATTTCTGCGAACGTAAGGGAATACCAAGAGGAGGAATGGGATGAGTCGCAAATCACGTGCAATGTCGGCGATTTTAGTACTCTTGGGAGTACTTCTGTTGAGCCTGTTAGTGGCCTGCACCGGAACGGAACCTGCTGAACCTCAGATTATCGAGGTTGAGAAAGAGGTCATCAAAGAGGTCGAGGTGATCAAGGAGGTACCGGTCGAAACGATCGTTACCAAGGAGGTCATCAAGGAAGTACCAGTAGAGAAGATTGTGACCAAGGAGGTCATCAAAGAGGTCGAAGTGCAGGTTCCCGTGACGCCGAAGGAGGTTCCCGCACTGGCACAGCCGACACCCGCCCTCCCAGCGGCGCTGATCGCCGAACAGGACAAGTACGGCGGGAGCCTGAAGGTCGTCTCCCAGGCCAGCGTCAAGAGCATGGACCCCGCCTTCGCTCCAGCCTATGTGACTACCGTCACCTCCCAGCACATCTTCGAACAGCTCTTCGCATGGGATGCCAGCTACGTGGCGCAGCCGCAGATGGTAGATTCCTGGAAGCTCACGAACGACGGCAAGACATATGAGATCACCCTTCGAGACGGGCTGATCTTCCACAACGACAACCCCGTTACGTCTCACGACGCTATAGCCTCCCTGGGCCGCTGGTGGGAGAAGCAGGCGGCTGGCAAGTTGGTGTTCCAGTCCATGGCCGAAGGTGGGATCCAGGCTGTTGACGACAAGACGTTCACGATGACTTTCCAGGAGCCTTTTGGAGCGCTTCTAAACGCGGCCAGCATCCCGCACCGATATCCGGCCACTTTCACTAAAGAGGCCGCCATGTTGACGGCCTTCGAGGACATTGGTGAAGAAAACATCATCGGATCGGGGCCGTATAAGTTGAAGCTGTGGGAACCAGGCAACCGCATCGTCCTGGAACGCCACGAGAAGTATTCGCCGCGCAGTGAACCCGGCAGCTTCCTGGCAGGAGGGAGTGTCCCCTACCTGGACGAGATAACGTGGGTGGAGATTCCGAACGAGGAGACGAAGATAGCGGGTCTGGAGACCGGTGAGTGGGACATTGTCGATGGAGCAGGTCTGGACTTCTACGACCAGCTCAGCATGAACCCAGACATCAGGATTGCCAGCTATCCTGGTCACCAGTCGACTATTCAGATCCACGTTGGCGTACCACCGACCGACAACAAGCTGGTACGACAGGCGATCCTGGCAGCGATCGATGCCGAGGCGTTCATGAGCTCGCTCGGACCGAGTGAGCTCTGGTCCCTTTGCGGGTCGGTCTACTATTGCAACACTCCACTGGAGAGCCAGGGCGGCGCAGACCTCTACAACCAGAACAACATTGAGAGAGCCCGAGAACTGATCAAGGAAGCTGGTGCCGAGGGCGCGACCATCAAAGTGATGAATCCGAACGACTACGGAACCATCACTCCGCTCGGACTGGTCCTCAAGCCGATGCTTGAAGACATTGGTCTAACGGTCGAGATGCCTGGAATGGACTGGGCGACCCTCATTTCCAAGATCCGCGGCGACGACTACAACATGTTCACCACCTGGTGGGCACAGTGGGCGGTTGCCGACCCGATCACTGATGTGGTTGTCGCTAGTACCGCAGGTTACGCGGGAGACTACAACAACCCGCGATTCCAGGAACTCCGCCTGCAATACGCGGCAGCTCAAACTGCGGATGAGCGGCTGAGCATCGTCGATGAGATCCAGGAGATCTACCTCGACGAAGTGCCCAAGATTTGGCTCGGGCAGTTCTCGTCAATTTTCCCACATCGGACCACCGTCCAAAATCTGGATGTACCTGCGATTCCGATGTTCCTGAACGTCTGGATGGACAATTAGCGACGTAGTTTCCGCTCACCCTCTCCGGAAGTGGAGGGGGTGAGCAGTATCTCCACGATTACTGGATAAGTCATGACGGGTTACATTATCAGACGCGTCCTGGCCACCTTGCCTGTGTTGTTGGTAGTGGCGCTGGTCGTATTCGCTCTGATCCGGTTCGCTCCAGGGGATCCGGCAGCCATCATCGCCGGACAGGAGGCGACCCAGGAGGAGGTCGAAGGAATCAGGCGCCAGCTTGGGTTGGACAGACCACTGCCGGTACAGCTAGGCATCTGGTTCAGGGACATACTAAGGGGCGACCTGGGACAGTCGATTCTATCCAAGCACGAAGTCTCAGAGCTCATAGTCCAGCGTGTCGTACCAACCCTTTCGCTGGCCGTGTTAACGGAGATATTTGCGCTCGCTGTAGCTATACCAATCGGTGTACTCGCCGCCTGGAAGGCCAACTCATGGATTGACCGTGTGGTGATGGTGTTCGCGACGCTCGGATTCTCCATCCCGGTCTTCTGGCTGGGTTTCATACTGATCTTCTTCTTTGCAGTCAAGATTCCGCTATTTCCCGCTGCTGGGTACGTTGCACCTTCTGAAGACATGATTTCGTACTTGCATCGACTAGCGCTCCCAGCTCTCGCAACAGGTGTGATAATCATGGCGCTGATCGCACGCATGACCAGGGCCACTGTGCTTGAGACCCTCAATGAGGACTATGTCCGGACAGCGCGTTCCAAAGGGCTGAGTGAGAACCTCGTACTCATCCGACATGCCCTGAGAAATGCGGCCCTGCCGATCATTACAGTCGTCGGTCTTGGCGTTGCCGCTCTGCTCAGCGGGTTGGTCGTGACTGAGAGCGTGTTTGGAATTCCAGGACTTGGACGTCTGCTTCTCAACGCCATAGTTTCGAGAGACTATCCGATCATCCAGGGAACGATTCTCATAATCTCGGTCGTCTACGTGATTATCAACCTCCTCGTGGACATCTCCTACGCCTTCTTTGATCCGAGAGTCAGATACTGATGGCGCAGAGAGAAGAACAGGCGACCCCGGAGGTTGCGAAGTGTTCGGCACTGAGCCTGCGCTCAGCGACATCACGTCTGTGGGTCCTGAGCAAGCGCAACCCGACCATGATGGGTGGTATCGCGATCGTACTCGTCATGGTAGTGCTGTCGATCCTGGCGCCCCTGCTCAACACTATTGACCCTAAAGAGATCGATCCGAGAAACAGGTTCCTCTCCCCATCGATGGATACATGGTTCGGTTCGGACAACGTTGGACGCGACGTCTACTCGAGAACAATCTATGGCACCAGGGTCTCGCTCATCGTGGGGTTCGCGGTCGCCGTCATAGCCACCTTCTCGGCGGCTATGATTGGAGTCCTTTCCGGCTACTATCGTAAAGTCGACGCCGTACTCATGCGTGTGATGGACGGGTTGATGTCTATTCCGTCAGTGTTGCTGGCGATGGCCCTGATGGCTCTCCTGGGCGGAAGCGTACAAAACGTCATAATCGCGCTGTGCGTAGTGGAAACACCCAGAGCGGTGCGAATCGTAAGATCATCGGTGCTGAGCCTGAGGGAGCAGATGTTCGTCGACGCCGCCAAGGCGCTGGGGACGTCACCTGTCAGGATTCTTTACCTCCACATACTGCCGAATACACTCGCGCCACTCATCGTGCAGGCAACGTACATTGGAGCGTCCGCCGTCCTGGTGGAGGCGTATCTGAGCTTCCTCGGTGCAGGACCTCCTCCCGATGTCCCCAGTTGGGGGAACATCATGGCCGAGGGTCGAAACTACATAAGGCGAGCCGTGTGGGTGATCTTCTTCCCCGGAGTGTTCCTCACGCTGACCGTGCTTGGAATCAACCTTGCGGGAGACGGACTTCGGGACAATCTGGACCCGAGGCTCAGGCGCCGGATGTAGGGGTCGGTTAGGGTCAGAGTACCCGGAGCCTGTGACAGTTTGGTCGGTAGCGCTTCTTGTCATGCTGAGGCGAATGCCGAGGCATCTGATGACCAGGCAACATTGAGGGCTGGAAGATGCTTCGCTCCGTTTCACTTCGCTCAGCATGACAGTTCCAGCTGCCAGACTGATACAGGCTCGTCATTTCATGTCTAAATTGACAAGCAATTTGCTTCGCTGTATCGTTCCGACGCATAGAGCAGTCCACCATCTACGAATTCAGTGTGGATTGCCCCCCTTGTGTGGTTGGCAGATAAGGTGAGGAGAATGTCTTGCGTGTTTTGAGTCCCGTTCTTGCAGCGATTGCGATTCTTGCAACTATCCTGGTGATTGGTGCCTGCCAAGGCGACGCTGAGCCTGAGGTGGTAGAGGTAATCAAAGAGGTAGAGGTAATCAAAGAGGTCGAAAAGGTCGTAGAGAAAGAGGTTGAAGTCGAAAAGGAAGTCGTCAAAGAGGTCGAGGTCGAAAAGGTTGTAGAGAAAGAGGTAGTAAGAGAGGTTGAGGCCCAGCTCTCCCCGGCACTTGCTCTTGAAGCAGCCAGGTACGGAGGCGACTTAAGAGTAGTGGCCCAAGCCAGTATCAAGTCTCTCGACTGTGACTTCACCAGCGCGTACGTGTGCGGCGCGGTCCACCTCCACTATCAAGAGGGGTTGCTCGCCTACGACGATGACTTCAATCCCAAGCCTCAGTTGCTTGAAGACTGGTCGGTTTCGGGCGATGGAACAACGTACACCTTCACCCTGAGAGAGGGGCCGACATTCCACAAGAATGGTCGTCACATCGCCTCCTCAGACGTGCTCGCCTCAATGGAGCGCTGGATGAAGCGTCAGCCTGCCGGCAAGACGCTGAGCAAGGTCCTGGCCGAACCCGGAATGGCGGAGATAGACGACCTCACATTTGAGATTAACCTGACTCAGCCCTACGGTGCGCTAATATCGCACCTCGGTCAGCTCCGGTCCAGAGCGATTATGTGGCCGCAGGAGATCGCAGTACTGGAACCCACGGAAGATGTGGGCGTGGACAACTACATCGGCACGGGCCCCTACGAACTGGAGAACTGGGAAGTCGGCAACAGGGTCATCCTGCAGCGCTTCGAGGACTATGTTCCCCGGTCCGACCCACACAGCAACTTTGCAGGAGCACAGATACCGTACATGGACAGGATCCTCTGGCTGGAAGTTCCAGCTGAGGAGACCAAGATCGCCGGCCTGAAGACGGGTGAGTGGGATATCGTTGATGGTGCCAGCCTCGACTTCTACGGTGAGATGGAGGCACACCCGGATATCGATGTCGCGCTGGACAAGCCTGGCAAGAAGTCTGCGCTGGTCTTCAATGCGTCGAAGTGGCCAACCAGCGAAGTGAAGTTCCGCCAGGGAGTTCTGGCGGCAATCGACCCTGCAGCCTATATGGCGGCGCTGGGCCCTGAGGAACTCTGGACGCTTTGCGCAACCGTTTTCCACTGCGGCACGCCTCTGGAGTCCCACGAGGGTGACGATCGGTACAACCAGAAGAACATAGAGCATGCGAAGAACCTCATCGCAGAGTCGGGCTACAACGGTGAACCGATTCTGCTGATGAACCCCAATGACTACGGCACAATCACTCCTCTGGGCCCTGTGTTCAAGCAGCAGATGGAGGACATAGGTGTCAACGTAGATATGCCAGGAATGGACTGGGCGACCCTGATATCCCACATAGGAGACCTGGACTTCTGGCACATGCACAGCACATGGCATGGCTTCTACGGGATCCATGACCCAATTACCGACGGCTGGGTTAACGGCTCCGCCCGCACGGGCTACGAGAGTGCAAGGATGGTGGAACTCTCAAACGAATACGCCTCTGCCATGGACCCCAAGGATCGGGCCCGAATCGTCAGCGAAATCGAGGACCTGTTCTGGGATGATGTCCCCTTCCTCGGCCTGGGACAGTTCTTCCTGACGACCCCATACCGCAAGTGGGTCAAGAACTTCACCGTGATCAAGGGGATGCAGAACTACAACAATGTTTGGGTAGAGGGCCGCGAATAGGCGGAAAACCCGCTTGAGCGCCCACTGCCATTAGGCCACTCCAACTAGAGGAAGAGGTCGGAGGCGTGCAGATGTCGCCCTTCCGACACCACGTTCTCCGACCCTTCCCAGGACTTTCGCTGCAAGGATCGGTATGACCGGATACGTAGTCAGACGGATATTGTCCACAATTCCGGTATTGCTGGTTGTGTCGCTCGTTGTGTTCGCCCTAATCCGTCTGTCGCCAGGGGACCCTGCTGCACTCATCGCCGGTCATGAGGCGCTCGAGGGAGAGGTCGAAGCCATCCGCGAGCAGCTTGGACTGAACCGCCCGCTCCCCGTGCAGTTGGGAATCTGGTTTAGAGACATCCTTCAAGGAGACCTTGGCCGTTCCATAGTCTCGAAACACCCAGTGCTCGACCTGATCCGCCAGTGGGCTGTTCCAACGATCTCACTCGCGATCCTAACCGAGATAATTGCAGTTAGCCTGGCAATACCTCTTGGTGTTCTCGCCGCCTGGAAGGCGAATACCTGGGTAGACAGATTCGTCATGGTATTTGCGACCCTGGGGTTTTCAATACCCGTCTTCTGGTTGGGCTTCCTGATGATCTACCTCTTCGCTGTCCAACTGGATCTCTTTCCAGCCGCGGGATACGTTGCCCCGACCGAAGGCTTCCTGCCATTTCTCCATCGAATGATCATGCCTGCCGTCGCGACCGGTGTGATCCTGATGGCCCTGATAGCCCGTATGACAAGGGCAACCGTTCTGGAGATACTCAGTGAGGACTACGTTCGGACCGCGCGAGCCAAGGGTCTGGCTGAAAGGTCGGTCCTGATCCGTCACGCTCTTAGAAACGCGGCACTCCCGATCATGACGGTAATAGGACTCGGGATCGCCGGCGTCCTGAGCGGTGTGGTAGTGACCGAAAGCGTCTTTGCCATACCGGGACTCGGCAGGCTCCTGATAAATTCGATCCTCGCCCGCGACTACCCGATAATCCAGGGCGTGATACTGGTGGTGTCCTGCGTCTACGTCTTCGTGAACCTGTTAGTAGACATCTCCTACGCCTACTTCGATCCGCGAGTCAGGTACTGATGGCGGAGGAACCACGGGCAGGCATCACCCTCAAGCCGGCAACCACTCGTGAAGTGGTTGGTGGGCTACTGACGAGCCTCAGGAAAGTCTCTGCCAGGAATCCAACAATGGTCGCGGGGATAGCGGTCGTACTGGCAATGCTGCTGATCGCCATCTGCGCCCCGCTGATCGCGTCCAGTGACGCAGGCGACGTTGACCCGTTCAACAGGTTTGCCGAGCCACAGTCAGAGTTCTGGTTCGGTACCGACAACCTGGGCAGGGACGTATTTTCCAGAACCATATTCGGCACAAGGATATCGCTCACCGTCGGGCTGTCTGTGGCATTGGTATCGCTCATCAATGCAATCCTGATCGGGCTTCCCGCGGGATACTACCCGAAGCTGGACACAGTCATAATGCGCCTTATGGATGGGCTGATGTCCATCCCTTCCGTCCTCCTGGCGATGGCTATGATGGCACTGCTGGGCGGCAGCATGCAGAACGTCATAATTGCATTGACAGTGGTTGAAACGCCGCGTGCCGTGCGCGTGGTGAGGTCTTCGGTACTGAGTTTGCGCGAGCAGATGTTCGTAGACGCCGCGCGCGCGGTGGGGGTACCGCCGGTCCGCATCCTGGCTCGATACATCCTGCCCAATACTATGGCGCCGTTGATTATTCAGGCGACATTCATCTGCGCGGCCGCAATTTTGACTGAGGCGTACCTCAGCTTCCTCGGCGCTGGCCCGCCGCCGGAGATCCCGAGTTGGGGGAACGTCATGGCGGAGGGACGGAACTTTATTTCACGTGCCGTGTGGGTCATCTTCTTCCCCGGCCTCTTTCTGACCATAACCGTTCTGGGGGTCAACCTTGCGGGAGATGGCCTGCGAGACAGCCTCGATCCCAAACTGAGACGCCGGATGTAGTACCCTGCTCGAAAAGCTTGGTGAGATCATTCAAATGCGCTCTCTACTTCTGACGTTACTGATTTTCGGCACACTGGTTCTGGTGTCAGGAGCCTGTGGAGGCGGGTCCGGAGACCAGCAGGATGAGCAGGTAGTTCTGCCCACTCCGATGGTCGTGATAGATACGCCCACTCCTCTCCCGACCAACAGCATGTCTTTCGCTCGGGGTACCCACACGACCACCCTGCTTCAGGACGGACGTCTGCTGGTCGCAGGCGGCGATGACGGCAGCGGACGGCTCGAGGCAATCACGGACACTTCTGAGCTCTACGACCCGTCAACCGGGCGCTGGGAGCCCGGAGGGGCCATGGGCCGCCAGCGTACACAGCACGCCGCCGTGCTGCTCAATGACGGACGGGTGCTGTTGGTAGGAGGAGCGGGAGTTCTTCAGGCCGGGATCCAGGAACAGCAACTCGAACGGCCGCTTATAGAGACCGACCTATTCGACCCTGCCAGCGCAACATGGTCATTCGCAGGAGACATCAGCATCCTGCGAGACTACGTCGCCGCTGCCCTGCTGTCCGACGGGTCCGTCCTGGTCGCCGGCGGAAACGACGGCAAGGGTACCGACACATCCGTGCTCGCTTCTGCTGAGGTTTTCGACCCTGCAACTGGCCAGTGGTCATCTGCGGGCACCATGTCCCAAACCCGTCAGGGACACTCCCTCGTGCCGCTCGACAACGGGATGGCGCTGGTTGCCGGTGGCGACGCTGGTGATGACCCTTTCCAGTCGGTCGAGATATACGACCCGTCTTCCGGTACCTGGTCTGCCACTGCCGACATGGCCGATGCTAGGGAACGCTTCGCGGCGGTGGTACTGCAGGACGGTAAGGTACTTGTGGTAGGTGGTGGTGGGACATCAGGACGTCTGGCATCGGCCGAGTTATACGATCCCGCCACCGGCAGTTGGACGTCCGCGGCTGAAATGAGTACACCTCGCCTCAAGCCGTCGGCAGTCGTATTGCAGGATGGCAGAGTTCTGGTCGTCGGCGGCCTTGGATCTGGGCAGTTCGTCGCCGCTGCGGAGGTGTACGATCCAGCCACGGATAGCTGGTCGGATGCAGGATCCATGGAAACCGGACGAGGGTTCCACACAGCCACGCTAATTGACGACGGAAGAGTCGTCGTAACCGGTGGCTTTGGGTTCAGTGGCCCGACCAATTCAACGGAAATCTACGATCCGGACTCGAACTCCTGGTCAGTTGCAGACCCCTCTTAACGTACCCTCTGACTACAACCTTTCGAGCTTTCATGTCTAACCCCGGCATAACCGCAGTGCCTGGAATCAACGTCGGGCACTACACAGACCCCGAGAACGCAACCGGCTGCACGGTCGTATTGTGCGAAGACGGCGCCGTGGGCGGTGTGGACGTTCGCGGTTCTGCGCCCGGGACGCGTGAGACAGACCTGCTGTCGCCGACCGCGATGGTGGACAGGGTCCACGCGGTGCTTCTCAGCGGCGGCAGCGCCTTCGGACTGGCCGCTGCTACAGGCGTCGTCGAGTATCTCGAGGAGAAAGGCGTCGGCATCGAGTTCGGCAACGCCACCATACCGATAGTCCCCGCTGCGATTCTGTTCGACCTGGGAATGGTTACACACGAGGTCCGCCCAGACGCCAGGGCGGGAAGGCTCGCCTGCGAAGCATCCCACGGTGGCGAGGTCGCCGAGGGCACCGTCGGAGCAGGTACGGGAGCCACCGTCGTCAAGCTGCTGGGACGCGATAGATGCATCAAGGGCGGCATTGGAACGGCGAGTGTTCATCTAGGCAACGACGTGACAGTTGGCGCAATCGTCGCAGTCAACGCAGTCGGAGGCGTGGTCGACCCGGAGACATCACAGATCGTTGCCGGTCCACTCAGCGATGACGGCGTCACCATGCTGGACTCAATGAGTCTGATAACCAGTCCAGATTTCGAAGGCCCGCAGCCACCACCCGGAGAAAACACCACCATCGGCGTTGTAGCGACCAACGCGACACTGACAAAGTCGCAGGCCAACAAGCTGGCAGCGGTCGCCCACGACGGTCTCGCGATGGCTGTCAGGCCCGCACATCTGATGAGCGATGGTGATACCATATTTGCCCTGTCTACGCGGCAGCATGAAGGCCCGGTCAACATGAACCGTCTCTGCGCGGCAACGGCAGTGAGCGTAAGCAGGGCGATAGTGCGAGCCGTACAGAAGGCAACAGGACTAGACGGCGTGAAGTCCGTCTCTGAGTTATCTGAATGAGAGACATCGACAAGTCCACACCCATTGGCTTCATCGGCGCCGGCGCGGTTGGAGGTTCAATCGCGGTGGCGTTGCACAATGCGGGATATCCCGTGGTTGCCACTGCCAGCCGGACTCACGCCTCGGCACAGTCTCTCGCAGACCGCATTCCGGGTTGCGTGCCCTACCGCAGCCAACAGAAGCTTGTCGACTCGGTGGGGATCGTGTTCATCACCACACCCGACGACGCGATTAGCGACGTATGCGAGTCGCTGAAGATTAGAGAGGGACAGGGCGTAGCACACTGCTCGGGCGCTGCGAGTCTCGATCTCCTCGACGCGGCCGCGGAGCAGGGCGCACTCGTAGGCGCGTTCCACCCGCTGCAAGCGTTCTCCTCAGTTGACGAAGGCGTACAGAACATCCCAGGAGTGACTTTCGGCATCGAGTCGGCCCCGGAGATGCATGACTACCTGGAGCAGATGGCACACGACATCGGGGGCAACCCGATCTTCCTGCGGCCCGAGGACAAGGTTCTCTATCATCTTACGGGCGTGCTGATGGGCAACCTGCTCGCGGTGCTCGCGTCCGTCGCAGCATCGGTATGGCCGAAGTTCGACCACACTCGCGACGAGGGCATCAGGGCGCTGACTCCCATGATGGGCGCGGTCGCAAGGAACCTGGACGCCAACGGAGTGCCCCAGGGCGTTGCCGGCCCCTACCCTCGCGGCGATGTCGGGACGATCCGTAAGCATCTCGACGCCCTGAAGTCGCACGCGCCAGAGTTCCTGCTGCTGTACTGCGAGCTGGCGCTGGCAGGGCTGCCTTTCGCTGTGGAGAAGGGATCTCTCAGCGAAGAGCTATCTGCCGAAATCGAAGACAGGCACATAGTCAGGTCATAATCGACGGACTTCACTCGATTCGAGGAGGTACCAATGCGAGTTACGATCAGAGACCTCAGGCGGATGAAACGGAACGGGGAGAAGATCCCCATGATCACCGCCTACGACTACACCTCAGCCCAGCTGGTCGAGCGGGCCGGCATCCCCCTGATTCTAGTCGGCGACAGCCTCGGCCAGGTCGTTCTGGGCTACGATTCCACCGTGCCGGTGACCATGGACGAGATGGTCCATCACATCAAGACCGTCGTTCGGGGCACCCAGCGCGCTCACGTGGTCGGAGACCTGCCCTTCCTGAGCTACCACGCCGATATCCCTGAGGCGATCCACAATGCAGGACGCCTGCTCAAGGAGGGCGGAGCGCAGTCGGTAAAGCTCGAAGGCGGACGCACCCAGGCAGAAACGGTCAGCCGCATCGTCGAGAGCGGCATCCCGGTCATGGGCCACATCGGGCTAACGCCACAGGCGGTCAACCAGCTCGGCGGCTACAGGGTCCAGGGACGAAGCCTCAAAGACGCCGTACGTCTCATGGAGGACGCCAGAGCGCTTGAGGAGGCCGGAGCTTACGCCATCGTGCTCGAGTGCGTTCCGGCCCAGCTTGCGGGCATGATTACCGAACGCGTCGGCGTGCCGACCATCGGTATCGGGGCAGGTGCGGGCTGCGACGGCCAGGTACAGGTCTTCCACGATATGATGGGTCTGTACCAGGACTTCGTTCCCAAGCATGCCCGGCAGTACGCGCAGTTGGGACAGACGATCATCGAGGCGACCCAGGGCTATATCCGGGACATCGAAAACGAGCAGTTCCCCGACGACTCCGAGAGCTTCAAGCTGAACGAGGACGTGCTGGAAGAGCTGTCCGAGTACTCAGCCAAGCCTGTCTAGCCGCGTGACATCACCCGCAGACCTTGAGGCGATCATCGCGGAGACGACCGCCGTGATCGAACTCGATCCGGACAACGCCGAAGCCTGGTTCAAACGCGGCAACGCCCACTCGAACAGAGGCGAGTACGTCCAGGCTAAGACCGACATGGAGCGGGTGGTCGAACTCGAACCGGCGAATGCGATGGCCCACAATAACCTCGGGGTCGCCAACCTGTGCCTCGGCAACTTCGGGGACGCCGTGGACAACACTTCTCGCGCTATCCAAATCGACCAGGAGTACCGGGACGCCTACCACAACAGGGGACTCGCACACTCAGAGGTCGGAGACCTGGAGTCGGCCCTATCAGACTTCAACATGGCCATAGAGCTCGATTCAGAGTACTGGCCTGCCTACCGCCACAGGAGCGTCGTCAACCACCTGCTCGGCAACTCCGACGCCTCCTACCAGGATTTTCTTCGAGCGCGAGAGCTGGAGGCTGGTTAACTCGTCAGGGACCGTCCGTCGATCAGGCCTTCGGCCTGAAGATGCCGAATGAGCTGGTGTAGCCGTGCAGGTACGTCGAGCCCGACACCTGCCCGATCTCGCCGTTGCAGAAGAAGCCGGCCAGCGGGATGTCGCCGACCTTGTCGCGGAACATGTCCGTGTCGTGGTCGGGTCGACCGTACAGGTACTCGCCGCGTCCCAGGCACTGGAACAGTAGCGCACCGTTGCCTGATGTCTGAACGCCGTCCGACGTGTACTGGTTCAGCATATCGTTGAGGTCCTGCGACGATGTCTCGGCGTCTCTCAGGTGGAACTGGACGATCTGACCCTCTTTAAGGTACTCGCCCACGGCCAGGGCGCCGCGCTTCGCGTCCAGGCCGATGATGTTCCTGATCAGGAAGTCCCCCAGTTTTGGTTCGTCGTTGAATTCGTCCATCACCACGCCGAGGAAGAGCGAGTGCTGGGCAAGCTGCTGGTCGCGTTCGCTCATCCCGGCGAACAGTTCTCTCAGTACGTCGAAGGTACTCCGGCCGTCAAGCTCCATTAGCATGTTTCGGTCAGACCCGGTAATCTGCATCCGCCCGCCGATGGGCCTACAGCCCTGCGCGACTATCGTGTCGACAGCCACGTTCCCGTGTAGCGCAACACCGACAGCCCCCGACCTGTGCACCTCTTCTCCAAAGTACAGCGCGTTGGCGCCGGGCTGCTGTCCGCCGGACGCCAGACCGCCGATCTTCGCGCTTTTAGGGAAGGCGTAGTCGAGTCCCATGAGAAGGTGCTCGCCCTGGACGCTGAACGGGTCGGACAGCAGCAGGAACTGTGGGTCGTCCTGGACAGTAACGCCCAGCATGTCCTCCCACAGGTGAGGCGGGGCATCTCCGTCGGGCAGATCGGAGTTCTCGATGTGGAACGCCGCCACAGTCGTCTCAGGCAGTACGGCTACCGCAATCGAGAAGCCGGGCCGGTTCTCCACCTCTCTGCCGGCTCCGATTACTCCTCCGCCGGAGCAGCCAACCAGAACGCACTCCCCGATCAACTCTCTCACGAGCGAGGGAAGCTCCTCGTACCGGGCGGCATGGTGAGCGGAAACGAAGACGACGGCGAGGTCTGGACTCTGTTCGCCAAGCGCTTCCCTGATCTCGGTCGCGCACTCGGCAACCGCGTACTTGAGAAACCTGTGCTCCGATACGGAAGTTACCCACTTCATCGTCCGCCCTCCCGATGAAATCTAGTCCTCGACGACCCTCTACGATACGCCATTGTAACAGGGCAGGTATGGGTATTCATCCGTCCGACCGTGCCTCCATAGAAGAGACTGAACTACAACGTCTTAACTAATGTTACCACTATGGTCATAGTAATTACTTGAATATCTATATACTAATAATGGCTATATGTGGCCAATTAGTATGGATTACGTCATTACTATTCACGTGAATTATTCCATACGTAGTCAAAGACATCAGGAAAGTTGGGGATCTACTATGGAGCTCGCTTCAGTCACACGCCTCTTCAAAGACCAGTCTACCAATAAGACAACCCTGCTTCTCGAGGCTGTTGAGACCAAGGATAAGTTCAAGATAACTATACCCAGCCATAAGGCAGGCATTCTTGCACTTGAGGGCCACGGGCTGAACGACCGCTGCGGAATCTATGGAATCCTCTCTGAGTGTGTCGATCAACTCGGCGGTGCATTCACCTCGGTCATAGTCAGCCTGAGCAAGACCAAAGGCGTAAGTGCGGCGATATGCATGAGCCGCGATGAAGAATTAACGCGGATTAAAGCCGACGTGGTAGAGCTTGTCGCGTTTGCGCTGCACGTACAGATTCCACTTTTCCTCGATGTGAAAGACGAACCCAGTGTGGTCCCTCCAATCGAGAGCAGTAAGCAACACGAAGCTGGAAACCCCGGTCTACCTGCCGTTTTCGAAAACGTACTGACAGAAATCATGGGGTCCAAGGAAGAGCGCGCTACTAAGAAAGACGACGGGCCAGACGCAGACCGTGAGCTCCCGCTTGATAGCTTCGGACATTAGAAGCGACCTATCTGACATTCCACCCAACGGCATTCTCGGAGGACGGGATGAATCAAATCACGAAGAATAGACGAGCCTGGGTTTACGTGATAGCGACAGCTCTCACTCTTTCAATCCTTTTCGCCGTGTCATGCGCGACCGGCAGTCCTGGGGATGGCCCCGCGCCATCACCTGTTGTCATTGAAAGAGAAGTGGTCAGGACCGTCATCGTCGAAGTCGAAAAGACGTTAGTCCAACAGGCCCCTGCCCCACCGCCAGTCGTCGTCGAGAGAGATGTCGTCAGGACTGTCGTGGTTGAGGTCGAAAAGCCAGTCGTGCAGGAGGTCACCAAGGTCGTGGAGGTCGTCGTAACTCCCACGCCGATGCCGCCTGACCCCACTCCAACTCCGCATCCCGACACACGCGTAGTCAGGGACGACACTGGCAGAGAAGTCGAGATTCCCTACAGTCCCGAGCGAGTCGCCGTCACCAACTCGTGGATAGTCGAGGTGCTGATGGCCTGCGACTACACACCAGTGGCTCGCCCGCAGATACCCCTCGAGTTCGTGTTCCCACCTGAGGCGTACGACATACTGGTGGTCGCTGTCTCACACTCCGCCGGCCCGAACATCGAGCAGCTGGCCGCGGTCAGGCCGGACCTTGTACTCACGTCTCCGACGTACGGAAGATTCGCAGAACCGATCCAGCAGGCGCTGGACGTGCCGGTACTGATCTACGACGTCGACACTGTTGAAGACGTACTGGCTAAGGTCGAACTCCTGGGCAGCATGGCCGGCTGCACCGCCAGGGCACAGCAGGCCGTCATGGACCTGCGCTCCAGAGTTGAAGAGCAACAACGTGGACTGCCAGAACCGGGCCCGTCCGTGTTCGGCATTTTCGGAACCAGCGAGTCTTTCCTGGGGTTCACTTCAGCGTCATATCTGGGCGATATGGTAAACCTGCTGGGCGGTAGCATGATCACCGACGGGGACCCGCCATACATGTACCGGGGCATCCCCAACCACGCCTACACGCCGTTCAGCTTGGAAAAGGTGGTCGAGCAAGACCCTGAGGTCATGCTGGTTGTGCGCCACGGGTCGCCCAGTGAGACGCGCGAGGAAAATTTCTCAGGTCTGTTCTCGAATCCCGCGTGGTCAGGACTCACGGCAGCACAGTCAGGCCGTACTCACGAGCTATCAGAGTGGCTGTATCTCCGGTATCCGGGCCCACGGATCGTGTGGGCTATGCAGGAGTTACGTCCGCTCCTCTACCCTGACGCCCTGGCTGAAAGCGGCGGGTAATGGGTTTCGCAGACTCCATCCCCTCGAGAGTCCAACCCTCCGCATCCAGGGTCGGACTCTCATCATACGTGCGCCAGTCAGCGGTACTGGTCATCGGCAGTGGCATACTGCTCGGGGGTCTGGTCCTGTCAATCTCAATCGGCGCAGTCTTCATCAACCCTTCTGACGTATTGAACGCCGTTGTCGGCGACGCCGATCGTGTCCCTCGTCAGATCATATGGAATCTTCGCGTGCCGAGGGCATTGGTCGGTGCCCTGGTAGGAGTGAATCTCGCCGTTTCTGGCGTGCTGCTCCAGGGAGTCATGAGGAATCCGCTGGCCGCGCCGACAATCGTCGGCGTCACCGCCGGGGCAGGACTTGCGGCAACGGCCGTGATGGTACTCATGCCCGGCCTGCCGACATTCATTCCGCTGGTCGCCTTTGGCGGCGCCATGGCCGCATCGGTGTTCGTGTATCTACTGTCGTGGCAACCTGGTCTCGGCACCTCGCCAATGCGCATGGTGCTTGCCGGAGTAGCCGTGACTTCGATGCTGGGTGCGTTCACGACTGGCTTGATGGTGATTCTCTGGTTGGCCGGCAACCTTGTGGGACGGAGCTGGAACCACCTGGAACTGGTCTGGCTATACAGCGTCTTTGGACTGATAGGGGCGCTGTTGCTTGTGCGACAACTCAACGTAATGCAGCTTGGCGACGACGCGGCCCGCGGTCTGGGTGTCCGAACAGAGAGAATGCGTCTGACCGCCATAGCCCTGGCGTCGCTGCTGGCCGCCTCTGCAGTGAGCGTCGCCGGCCTGGTTGGCTTCGTTGGGTTAATGGTGCCGCACGTGATGCGGCTGCTCGGTGGTCACAACCATGCGTACCTTGTAATTGCCTCAGCCATAGGCGGCGCTGCCTTGATGGTGTGGGCCGATCTCGGCGCACGTATGGTGCTGTCGCCTCTGGAAATGCCTGTAGGTATAATCACCGCGCTTATCGGCGGACCGTTCTTCGTCTTCCTTTTGTACAGGACCCGCTTTATCGGCGGCCGAGGAGTTTAGCTATTGACGTCAGAAGATTCAGCTGCAAGGCCACCGGATGCAACAGCTCGTACTGCGGGACGGCTCCTTCTCGCGACCGCGATTCTCACAGTCGTTGCCGTTATCGGACGTGGGGCAGCGGACGCCGACCAGGACACCTTCGAACACTCGATGACGTACATCGCCGTGAACAGTGGTCTCTATGGCCTGGGTGGAGTTACCAGGGCTGTTCGTAGTGTCTGGCCTGTTCACTCTGGTGTCAGGGGCCTGCGCTGTCGTACTTGTCGTCTTCGCCCTGAGGTGAGTTCCACCTCCATTCTTGCGACGCCGGAACAGTGGCTGAAACCGGTTGCCGACATCAGATGGCTCACTGGCAAGATCGGTTTCGCAGCGGCCGGCCTTGCTCTGATCGTAGCTGCACGTTACCAGTGGATGGTCGGAGGTAACCTGAGGAAAATCGCGCCGCTATCGGCGATCATCGGACTGGCTATGCAGTTCATCTGGATCGACTCTGCCACCATCATGCACCCGATCATTGGCACTGCCTTCTTCCTGTGGCTCATGGCAATCGGATTCATGCTGGCGTCCGGGCGTGTCGAGCGCCATTTCATGGCGATGACCTCCGAGGCCTAGCCTTGATGATCACAGCGGGCGACACAGAGACCAACATCCGCGTCGAGGATCTGACCGCCGCGTACGATCGACACCCCGTACTGGACGATGTAGACGTGAGCGTTTCCGCCGGGGAGATGGTCGGCATCATTGGCCCGAACGGCTCAGGCAAGTCTACGCTGCTGAAGGTGATTAGCCGTATACTTGCCCCTGAGCACGGCACTGTTTATCTGGACGGAAAGTCCTTGCCCGAGCTGCCCACTGGCCAGATCGCCAGGAAGATGGCCACACTACCGCAGGCGCCGCCGACTCCCCCTAAACTGACAGTTCGCGAACTCGTCGGCTATGGCCGCTATCCACAAGTCTCCTGGCTCAAGCGGTTCGCGGCGCAGGACAGGGACATCATCGAGTGGACAATCAGCAAGTGTAGCCTGGAAGACCTTTCCGACCGCAAACTCGTGACACTCTCAGGCGGCGAACGACAGAAGGCATGGATCGCGATGGCCATGGCCCAGCAGCCGCGAGTGATGCTGCTGGACGAACCAGTGACGTTCTTGGACATTAGCCATCAGCTAGAGGTGATGGACCTCGTGTCGGAACTGAATCGCTCAGAGGGAATAACGGTGATAGTCGTGCTTCACGACCTGAATCTCGCCGCACGTTACTGTCCTCGGTTGATCGCGATCAGGGAAGGCAGAATTCACTCTGACGGTGCCGCAAGCGAGGTGATTCACCCGGATGTGCTGAGGGAGGTGTTTGGGATAGGGGCACACGTCTCTGAAGACCCGCTCACACAGCGGCCGGTCTGCTACCCGTATCGGCTTGGTTAGCAGAGATCTGCAAGGAGAGGACAATGTACGTCGGAACCAACAGGATCAGGGTTCAGAAGGGCACCGGGCATCAGTTGGAGGAACGCTTCTCCGAGCAGGGCGGCGTCGAGAATCATCCCGGATTCATCCGCTTCCAGATGTGGAAGTTGGACGACGATGACGAGGACTTCGAAGAGTACCTGATCGTCACCCAGTGGAAGTCCAAGGAACATCAGCGCGAGTGGGTCCGGAGCGAGGGCTTTAGACATGCACACTCGGGCCCGAGGGCCGACTTCATCCTCGGTCACGCCCGTTTCAGAGGCTACGAGGTCCGGCTCGCCTCTGAAATCGGACAGGCCAAGTCACCAGTCTAGGTTACAATGTAAACAGCCCTTATGGGCGCCAACTATTGAACCTACACACTAAGGGAAGGCCCATGCTATCCGACAGGCTGCAGGACGCAATCAACAAACAGATCAACAACGAGCTCTATTCGGCACACCTCTACCTCTCGATGTCTGCGTACTTCGAATCGCTCGACCTCAACGGCTTCGCCCACTGGATGAGGCTCCAGTTCGAGGAGGAGACGGCACACGCGCTCAAGCTGTTCGACTACGTCAACGACAGGGACGGACGTGTGGCATTGCGCGCCATCGAGCAGCCGCAGATCGAGTTCGAGTCTCCAAACTCCGTGATGCGCAGCGCGCTCGAACACGAGCGACTCGTCACCTCGATGATCAACGACCTGTATGCGCTGTCGATCGACGAGAAGGACTACCCGACCCACGTGCTGCTCGAGTGGTTCGTGTCCGAGCAGGTCGAGGAAGAGAAGACCCTCAACGAGATCAACGCACACATGGACCTGATCGGCAACGACGGCACCGGCCTGCTGATAATGGACCAACGACTCGGCTCACGCACCGCCGAAGCAGGGTCTGATGGAGGAGAGGCAGAAGGCGCCGAAGCTCTATAGGTCGCTAGGTCGACCCGAACCGCCAATCTCGCCAGACCCACGCCGGGCGATCCCTATAAACTCGCTGGCCTCCGCTCGAGCCTGATCTGAGGCGCGTCCACCCAAGGACCCCAAATCTTCTTCAGGCCGTCTGACGTTCCTGCTGACTTAAACTCCTCGGACTCTCACCCGCCGCACCTGTGGAGGAGTCCACTCCCACCCCGCCTCACAGCCGGAGGCTTCCACCTGGCATTCACTGCCGGCCCAGACGGCGCTGCCAATCTGCACCCGCGCCACGAGGGCTCTCTGAAAGCTGCCGCTGACCGGCACGACTCCACCATGGCCGTACCTAACCCATTACGTTGGGTGAATTCTCTATCGCCTACCAGATAATCTTGTCTTATATTGAGAGTAAGAACGCATAAATGAAGGCAGGGTGAAGAGTGAGGCGAGATGGAAATGGCAGGACAACACAGATCAGCGAGCTTCTCGACGATCGCCGGCCTGATAGCAGTGGCCTTGATCATGGCAATCGCAGTCGGTGGGGCCGGACAGGTATGGGCCGCCAGCTCCCAGGATGGCCCTCCGGCGACGAAAGAAGTACTCCTGCCAGCTCAGAATGACCGGCAGGAGTACAGCACTGGCATTCGTGATACTACCGAAGTTAGAGCAACCGACGCTTCGAGTGACGCGACTCTGAGGTCTCTGTCCATCGTCGCGGACGACAAGGCCGTGGAACTGTATCCGGACTTCGACCCGGAAGTCTCACTCTACACGGCCACGATCAGTGCAGATCAGGTCACAGTCGAAGCAACCGCGACGAAGGACACAGCGTCGATCATATCGTTCACCGCAGGGGACAAGATCGAGATGCCTGAGTCAGACGATGACAAGCTGACCTCCCAGGCCCAGATAGTGGCTGGCTCGATCACCGATATTTCGCTGACCGTAAAGGCCGAGGATGGCGCCACCACAAGGACATACTACGTCCTGGCAGCGAGATTCAGCCGGCAGGAGCGAATACGTCGCTGGCCTTGGTCCACTGGTGTTCACGCTGGGCAGGACCGGCGACACGTCATCTGCACTTGATGTGACTGTGGACCTCATCCAGGACCAGACGTGGCTCTCATCCACCTCTGGCGCCGTAGCCTTTGCTGCCGAAGAGGCCACTGCCACACTCGCATTCTCGCGGTCGGATTTCTCGTCAGGAGTAACACAGAGCGGCACATTGACCGCAACCGTGGACTCGGTATCCGGCTACGACACCAGCGCCGCAATGGTGAGCGTGAGCGTGATCTCACAGGAGGGCCCGGCGATCACTGTATCTTTCGAAGAGACCGAGTACTCGGTTGCGGAGGATGTGGGCACCTTTGAAGCTATCCTGGTAGCACGGGCGGCCCCGGGTGTCCCGTACGTCGAGGCGTTCAGAGTGTCTGTCTCCGCCTCTGACATCGATGCATCCTCCCCAGACGACTACTCCGCCTATTCAGAAAATCTAACTTTCGTCCCCACCGACTTTGCAGAAGTGAACGGTTCCCTCGTCGGAAAAATTGCGGCGATCCTGACAATCGTCGATGACGAGACTTACGAGGAGGATGAGCAATTCGGACTGGCGCTGGAGAGTGTGGCTGGGGCATCTACCGAAATCGGTCTTCTGGATCCCAACGGCGACTCCTGCAATTTCATCTGCCGGGACCACTACCCGATCACCATAGTTGATGACGATGGGAACGCAGTAACAGTATCATTCGAGGAGCCAGCCTATTCGGTCGACGAGGGCGGCAGCACGACGATCAAGGTTGTCTTGAGCGAGGACCCCGAGCGCACCGTGACGGTCCCGTTCGTGACGATGAACCAGGGGGGCGCATCTTCGACCGACTACCACGGAGTGCCCATCAGCGTCGAGTTCAACTCCGGCGATACCGGGAAGTCGTTCACAATCACGGCCGTTCAGGACTTCTGGAATGACGATAGCGAAAGCGTGCAGCTCGGTTTCGGAGATCTGCCAGCTGGCGTGACAGCGGGTACGTACGCCACGACGACAGTCACCATCATCGACGACGATGAAGGCGACCCGGCGCTGAACGTGGGCACCCCTGCAGGGTATTGGACGGTGAGCCCAGGTTCGGAGGTTCTTCATCCCGATGTCGTGGAACTCAACGCCAACCTGTTCAAATTGGACTCCTGCACAGGTAGGAAGAACTTCAAAGTCTTCCGGGCGGGACCCGGTGACGGCCGCCAGGCGGACAGGTGGGAGGCGTATATCGCCAGACACGGTGCCGTTGGTGACGTGTCACACGAATTCAGGACCGACCAGGGCAATCCAAAGTACACATCCCTGTACGGCACGATATGGCTGGATGGAGAAGGTAGTCTCAACATCCGCATTCGCGGCTGGCTCGGTACAGACGGCCTGGGAGAGTGGTCGCCTGCCGTCAGCCTGATCTGCCAGGAAACGCAGGAATAGCAATCAATACATCGTTCGTTCCCGGATCAAGTCTGGGACGGGCTCTGAGCATGTCGAAGGATGCCCCCATCCGTGGAGGTAGTCAGCCACCGTCCGTTGGGGCAGGTTTGAAACCTGCCCCTGTCCGAGCACTGTGCCGACCAGGATGATACAGCTTCCTGTTTGCATCCCCAGAGACGGAGCCATGAAGGCGTGTGCTAGACTGGGCTGACCTCTGCATGAGGTCAGCCTTTGCTCAGTCACAAAGTCTCTCGCAGCCCACACTACAAGTGGTGGGTGTTCGCAGCAGTCGGTCTCGGCTCCTTCACTGGGGTGATGACCTTCGGGACCGTAAACGTCGCGCTGCCAACGATCGCGGGCCACTTCGAGACCGACCTCCCCACCGTACAGTGGGTCGTCATCGCCCAGACTCTCACGGTGAGCGCGCTGCTCCTCCCCATGGGCCGGCTATCCGACATGGTCGGCCGCAAGCAGGTGTACATCGTCGGACTGCTGCTCCTGATGGGAGCGTCGGTCTTTGCCGCGACGTCGTCCAGTGTCTTCATGCTGGTGCTGTCCCGAGTGGTACAGGGAATGGGCGCCGCGATGACCCAGGGCACCGGCATGGCGATGATCACCTCGGTGTTCCCCGAAGAGGAACGCGGCAAGGGCATCGGCACCCACATGAGCGTGATCGGCACCGGCGGGATGGTCGGGCCTGTACTCGGAGGCTTCCTGGTAAGTACGCTCGGATGGCGATGGGTGTTCCTGGTCAACCTTCCGCTGGCGTCAATCGCGCTCATTGGCGCGCTGCTGCTGATGGACTCGAAGCTGTTCTCCCGGGAGGGACGGGGCGCGCGATTCGACTGGCCCGGAGCGGCGATGTCGACAGCCGCGCTGGTGACCTTCCTATTGCTCATGACGAACGGCTACCGGCTCGGCTGGTTCTCACCTACGATTGTCAGCGCTGGGACTCTCTTCGTCGCACTGCTGGCAGGATTTATATGGTGGGAGCTTCGCGCCCCAGCCCCGATGCTCGACCTATCGCTGTTCAGGCACCGTATCTTCTCATTAGGAGTGCTGGCCAGCTTCATATCCTTCCTGAGTGTTGCCTCAGTGCGCTTCATCATGCCCTTCTACCTGCAGGGTGTGCTCGGCTACCAGCCAAGCCAGGTTGGACTCATCATGCTTCCCACGGCAATCACCATGACGATCATGGGGCCGGTCGCGGGACGTCTATCCGATCGCTACGGCTACCGCATCTTCAACGTGGCCGGACTCATGCTGGCGTCGGCTGGCATCTTCACCATATCGCGCGTGTCGGAGGCCACTCCCCTCGCTGTAGTTATCGGTGGGATGGTGTTGCAGAGCGCAGGAACAGGTCTGTTCAATTCGCCCAACTCGGCGTCGATCTTCAGTGCGTCGCAGGGCAGACGGCACGGTGTCGTGGCAGCGTTACTCAGCCTCGTGCGCAACTCAGCTAACGTGACTTCGATTGCAGTTGCCACAGCCGTCGTGACCGCTACGATGGTGTCGATGGGATACGCACCCGACCTCTCCAACGTGGGCGGAGGCGACGATCCCGGACTGGGACGCTCCTTCGTCTCCGGCATGAATACGCTTTACCTCGCGATGGGACTCCTGCTTCTCGTCGGTGTGGTCGCATCCTTCCTCAAGGGGCCGGCGCCCGCCGGGACAGGGGGACGACGCAGGCGTGCAGTCGGAGTTCAGGCCGGGGACTGAGTCCAGCAGACAACGACACCAAGAGCTAGAGCCGTTGCACGCTGCGCGGGGTGGCTGGTGTCTGAGACCTTTTGATATTCTGCATGGGTTTGGTTTGAGCCCTTGTGGGATTGGGATACTTGGTAGTCGCCGCAGCAATATTTGGTATTTCCTACCTGCTCATCGCCATTGGGCGTTTGCCCCATGTGATTGTCGCCGTTCTCGGCGCGATGGCCATGGTGTTCTTTGGAGCGATCACAGGCCACGAGGCACTCTCCCACGTGAACCTTGAGGTCATCCTGCTGCTGGCCGGCATGATGTCCCTCGCGAACATGATCGCCAGGACCGGAGCGTTCGACTGGGCGGCCATCAGAGGCGCTCAGCTTGTCGGCGGCAACGGCTTCCTGACCCTCTGCCTGATGTGCCTGCTGACCGCCGTGTCGTCTGCGTTCCTCGACAACGTCACGGTGGTAGTTCTCGCAGTACCGATCACGCTTTCGATCTGTCGCACGCTGGGAATCAACCCCGTGCCGTTCCTGCTGGCGCAGGTTTTCGCTTCGAACATCGGCGGGGTATCGACCATCGTCGCCGACCCGCCGAACATCATCATCGCATCTGAGGCCGACATAGGCTTCCTTGACTTCATGCTAAACGCCGCGCCAGTGAGCCTCGTATCGATGCTGGCCCTGTTCGCCATGCTGTACCTGTGGTTCAGAAACAGCGTCACGACAACCGCCGAGAGCCGCGCCGCCGTCATGCGCCAAAACCCGAGCGCCGCGATCACTGACCGGATCCTGCTAATCAAGTGCGCGATCGTGTTTGGACTCACCGTGCTGGGGTTCCTGACCCATGAGCTGCTTCACGTCGGGCCAGCATTCATCGCCCTTACGGCCGCCGCGGTGCTCGCGCTTGTCTCCCGGTTGGACCCGCACGAAGTGCTCAAACAGGTCGAGTGGACGACGCTTGCGTTCTTCATAGGGCTGTTCATGCTTGTTGGCGGACTCGAAGAGACGGGCTGGACGGTCGAGATACGGGAGTGGCTCGTCGACATGTCCGGGGGCAGCGAGAGGAACATGGCATTCCTCCTCGTTTGGTTCGGAGGTGTAACGTCGGCGATAGTCGACAACATCCCCTTCACGGCAACGATGGTCGAGGTGGTCGGCGGGTTCTCCAACGACAGCTCAGACGGCATCTCGCCGCTGTGGTGGGCGCTCGCGATGGGCGCAGACCTGGGAGGCAACGCGACGATCGTCGGAGCGTCGGCCAACGTCATAGTCGTCAATCTCGCTCGCGCCGCCGGCTACCCCGTCAGTTTCATGCACTTCTTCAGATACGGCGCAGTTATCACAGTGCTGACCCTGATAGTGTCAACAGCATACCTGTGGCTGCGCTACTACTCGTAGCAGCCACCGTCGATGCACGCCATCGATTTTGATTGACCACAGAATAGGCCGAACGCTAAACTGCCGTTGGCCTGTCTCCAGGCCTAAATCCCAAGTCCGCCCGCCTTCTCCCGGAGCCCCGACCTGCAAGCACAGCCCAACACCGGCAGACTGTGGTTGGCCGTAGTAGTCTTTCTGGCGCTGGGCATTCCCGCGATCCTACTTGGTGGCGGGGAACAGCTCTTCCATGTGGACTACCACCTGTCCCCGATTGTTGCCGTTCTCATCTTCGGCATTGGCATAGTTGCAGGAGCGTTCCTGCTGTCCTGGGCCGCAGAGGTGGCGCAGATGGACGTGTCGGCGTCCCTCGCAATTGCGGTACTGGCGCTCATCGCCGTCCTGCCCGAGTACGTCATCGAGTTCGTGCTGGCGCGGGACGCTGGATCCTCGTTCAACATGGTAACGCGTGAGATCACCGTTGAGATCTCCAGGGTTGCCGCAAACGTTACGGGCTCCAACCGCCTGCTCATCGGCCTGGGCTGGGCTGCCGTAATCCTCATCTACTGGCTGAAGCGGCGGCGGCCGCTGGACATGCGCGGCGAGATGGGCCTCGAGATAACCATGCTCACAATCGCCACGCTGGCGACGCTGGTCATCTTCTTCATCCGACAGGTCCCCTTCATTCTGGCAGTCGGGCTGGTCGGGCTATTTGTGGTCTACCTCTGGCTAAGCTCCACCAAGGAGGTGGAGGAGCCGGATCTGGTCGGCGCGGCCGCACTCATAGGCGCTCAGCCAACCGGGCGCAGGCGCGCCATTGTGATATTCATGTTTGTGTACTCAGCCATTGTGATAATCGCCGCGGCTGAGCCTTTCGTAGACGGGCTTATCGAGACCGCCACGGAGTTCGGTATAGATGAGTTCACGCTGATCCAATGGGTCGCGCCGCTGGCCTCGGAGTCGCCTGAGATTATCGTGGCCGTGCTATTCAGCCTGAGAGCGAACCCGGTGGCCGGTCTTACCGCGCTCATCTCGTCGGGGGTCAATCAGCTCACGCTGCTGATAGGCAGCATGGTGCTCGTGTTCAGCGGGACCGCTGGCAATTCGCTGTTCACGCCGCTCAACTTCCCTCTCGACGATAGGCAGTCGGTCGAGTTCCTGCTGATGACAGCGGTCTCGATGTTCGGACTACTGCTGATAGCCAAGCGCATCATAAGCTGGTGGGCCGGAGCGATCCTGCTGGTGCTCTTCATCGTACACCTGCCGTTCCTCGAGCCCGCGTTTAGGCTTGGCTTCGCGGCCGTTTACTTCGGGCTGTCCGCCTTGCTCATCGTCGTGGACTGGCGGCGCATCAAGTTCCTCTTCAGGGAGGAGCCGCAGGAGCTGCCTGCCTAGCTCCCCTGGACGATCCAGTCTGCGGCGCGTTCGGCGATCATGATCGTCGTCGCGTTGGTGTTGGCCCGAACGACGTCGGGCATCACGGACGCATCGATTACTCTCAGTCCCTGGAGGCCATGCACTTGCAGGTACTGGTCCACGACGGCCATCGGGTCCGACGCAGGCCCCATCTTGCACGTACCAGACGAATGGTGCTGGGTACCGACATTGGCAAGCATCCACGCGTCCAGTGCGTCGTCTGAGGCGAGATCGGCATCCGACGGATTGATGCGCTCCGCGATCACATCGGACAGCGGAGGCTGCTGCGTCAGCTCGACGCAGGTCCTGATCGCCCCACGCATCCGCTCCCTGTCCCACGCGTCTATAAGGTAGCGATAGTCAAGGTTGGGCTGGGTACGTGGGTCGGTGGACGTCAGCGTGATTCGGCCCGCCGAGGCCGCCTTCTGCAGGGCGACGCTGAAGCCCGTGTACGTCTCGCCCTCTGGTATTTCTACCGTTGCGGGACGGTGCTCGCTCGTCATCAGGATGGGACTCATCTGCATGTCGTTACGGTGCGGCGAACCCGGCGTGGTGTAGCGCATTCCAACCTGAATGGACGGGGCATTGGGAGGAGGATCTTCGACGTTCGCCTTGTACAGCATGAACGTCGCCGGGTGGTCTCTCAGGTTCTCTCCGACGCCGGGCAGCTCATGTACCACCGGAATACCGAACGACTCTAGGTGCTCGCGCGGGCCTACACCGGACAGCATCAGCAGGTGGGGTGAGTTGATCGCGCCGCCGGACAGGATGATCTCGTCGCCGAAGACCTGGAAGACGTCCCCGCCGCTCTCTGCCTCTATGCCGATTGCGCGGTCGCCGTCGAACAGGATACGGTGCGCCAGCACATGGGCCCTGATCGTAAGGTTCAGCCGGTGCCTGGCCATCGAGAGATAGGTCAGATTGGTGCTCATCCGAACGCCGTCCACGTTGTTCAGCGGACGCGGCCCTACGCCTTCGGCCTCTGGATGGTTCTGGTCGAGCGCCTCCGGGTATCCGGCGGCAAGGCACGTCTCCCAGAATCGCTGCGGTATGGGCAGCGCCTCATCCTTCGTGTAGCGGCGAACAGGGATGGGGCCCTCGCCGCCGTGGAAGTCGTCTGCGCCGAAGGTCAGGTCCGTCTCGGACTTTCGGAAGTACGGCAGCAAGTTGGTGAACGCCCATTCCGGCGAGCCGAGCTCAGCCCACTCGTCGTAGTCCTCGGGTATGCCGCGGAAGAAGACCTGACCGTTGATCGAGCTTGAGCCGCCAGTCAACTTGCCGCGCGGAAGCGGAAACGGCTCGCGGTCCGGCGTCGCGGTGGCCATATATCCCCACGTCTCGGACTCTGGGCCGTATGCCGCAGGCCAGACGCTGTTGCCGAACTTGACGCTGTCCGGCATCGCCTCGAAGTCGCCGTAGTCCGGCCCCGCCTCGAGCAGAAGCACAGACTTATCGGAATCTTCAGTAATCCTCGAGGCCAGCACCGAGCCGGCAGACCCTGCCCCAACGATGATGTAGTCGTACTGCATGACAAATTCCCCCGCGAGCAATTTCGTCAGACGATATATCTACCGCTGGGGAGCGTCAACCGGGCCGCCTCTCAATTCCTGCATGATCTTCTCCAGCAGCGTATCCACTTCGTCATGGCTCGACTCCGCAGGCAAAACCTGAGTCGAGGAGACGGGCAACGACAGCACCCCAACGTCCACCAGTTCATCCAGGGCATCGGCGCGGGCCTCCATGCTCACGGCGCGTTCGTCGGCAGCCCACAATTCGGCGAGCAAATCAGAGAACTCGTCGGACACGTCCGTCAGCGCTTCAGTTACCTTCGCCCGCGCCTCAGCGGCGTCGTAACGAGCTGCCGTAACACCCTGCCGAGCGGTCCGCAGGGCCATTTCGCCCTCCAACCTGTCTCCTGCGCTGGCGAGAGCATGATCCTCCAACACGATGCGGGCGAGCTGGCTGTCCAGTAGTCGCAGCCGTTCGAGCGCGGTCTGTCTGCGGTGAAGAACGACACGGGCCGCATCGTCGCGTCCGGCCTCCACGAGGCGGCGGGCCTCGTCGAGCAGGTCTGCGACCTCTCGCTTCGAAGAGGCCACTCCGTGCTCGAGCTGGTCCTGGACTGTCCGGATACGACCACGTGCAGCCGAGATTCGTGCGAGAAGGTCCTCGTGTCCGTCCCGGGCCTTCTCACTCTCTCGTGGGTCCGGCGCCGACGCGAACAGAGACCTCACCAACCTCGCAAGCATGTTCAATATTCGGCGAAGCATGAATCTATACCAACCGCGCTCTTAAGCGGCCTCGAACTGCTCGTCAGACCGCCGGAGTCTCTGGATCCGCCAGAAGTAGGCTGCGAGGATGCCGACAGCGGCCAGTGTAATCAGCCTCGCGACCAGCGTCTCGATCGCCGCCATGCTGGACAGGATGAGGGGATCGGACACGACCGCGGCGAATGCGTAGATTCCAAGCACGCACGCCGTGAACGCGATGCTGATGCGCGGTCGCATGATGAACGCAAACGCCACCAGCGCCGGGAAGTACAGCACGAACAGCGCTCCGCCAGGTGACGATGTCGATGTCCACAACAGTATGAGTCCCGTGATCAGCGCAATATCGATTGCCGACGCTATAGCGATCAGCATGCCATTCGCCGGCCTGCTTGCCAGGTAGCGCCCATGCAGGTAGAAGTTCACCACCATCAGCCCGACTATGGGTAGCACGCCCAGCATCAGCCTGAAGGTGTCCGTCGAGGTCCACAGCACCAGCAGCAGCGCCGCGCCGATTATGGCCCACCGCGCCCAGTTGGCCACGACCTGTCCGAAGTAGACGTCCTCAGCCGATGCTCTCTCATCAGTTCGGTCAGTGTTCATTTCAATTCTCCTATGGATTTCGAGGGACACCGTCCCCCAACTGACAAGGGCACCCGTTAGAGGAGACCCACGCACGTAACCGTCATACCGGCGAAGGCCGGTATCCAGGGGGGTGTCCTTCGACAAGCTCAGGACGAACGAGTCGTCAGCTTATGTACCCTGTGTCAGCCCCCATGGATAGCGGACATTCAGCAGCCTCTAAAGCGACTCACCCGACTCGCTCCGCCTCTCCCTTTCGATGCTCCTGTAGACGATCCCGCAAGCGACGACCGCGACCATCATCACAAGCCTCACCACCAGCAGCGGGTCGTCGCTGCCTCCCATGCCTGTCGACAGCACCAGCCCGTACAGCCCGATCGCACCTGCCGACAACACCAGGCTTGCGCCGACCGGGAACGCCACGGCGATAGCAATCAGCGCCGGGAAGTAGAACGTATACAGGCCCGAATCGGCGCCCCCTGACACAACTACAATCGCTGTAATCGCGACGATGTCGGCCCCACTCGCGAGGTAGGCCACCCACTTCAACGGAGGCTGCTCCCTGAGCATCTGCACGTGAAGGAAGAAGTTAGCGACGGCCAGGGTCAGTATCAGGCCTATCTCGACCTTCAGCTCTCCCAGCGCCTCTGGATTCCACAGCGCGAGCAGTAACCCCGCGCCGACGAGTATCCACCTAGCGATGACCAGGATGCCCTGACCGTCCATCAGGTCCCGATCGTCCTCCGTCAGACGTGAGATTGTCCTGCCCAACCAGGACGATTCGGCACGACTCGGTGCTCCCTCATCAGGCTCACAGTTAGCACATGCTTCAGACGGCGACGGCCTCCTGTGTCCACACCGCTCACAGAACACTCGCCCCTCAGCCCCCTGACTCACCACTGCTTCAGACATACTCATGGTGACCTCCTTATCGACTTCCGTTCAGTTACCCGATCCCGGCCGGGAATGTTCACGTACCCGCCAAAACCATGCACCGACTATGTCACTCACCAAAAGCCACAAACAGGTCGCCCAGTACCGATTCTTGGAGGTACGGCTGAACCCCATAATGGAGATGCTCACTCAGAAGTGGTCACTGCTGGCAAGACTTGTGGAAGAGTTAATGTCCATCTTTATCAAGATGTAACTTGACATAGGGGGCAGTCGCGAATAGGTTGAAGTAACTTCAGAAAGAGGACTAGACATGGCTGCAAAGCGAGAAAAGTTTTCGAGCCAGGCCACGCCGGAACTGCTATCGAAGATGCGTGAGATTGCCAGAAACGATGGTCGCCACTTCCAGGCCGTGCTGGAGGACGCCATGATCAGCTACATCGAGGGCAGGGAGAGTCCAAACGTTCGCCCAGAGGTGATGGCGCACTTCAGAGCAAGCGTTGAGAGAAATCGACGGCTACTTGAGTTGCTCGCCAAATGACGCACGACTTCCCCACTCTGGATGAAGTCTTAGTCATGCATGAGATCTTGATCCGCGAGTTCGGTGGCAGTATGGGCCTCCGCGACATGGCAGCCCTCGATTCAGCTCTCATGCGGCCTCAACTCGGATACTACGACAGCCTCATCGAGGAAGCCTCCGCCCTCTTGGAGAGCCTCGCCATGAACCACCCTTTCATCGACGGCAACAAGCGCGTGGCCTTCGCCATCACTGAAACCTTCATGCGCATGAACGGCCACTTCATCGACTGCGACAGCGAAGAGGCGTACGCACACTTCATGCGACTGTTCGAGACCAACACATTCCGTTTCGCTGAGCTACACGATTGGCTTGAGGAGCACGTCAGGACCCTGCCGGGATCTTGAGGCAGGAATCCCAGGGATCCTTCGCTGCGGCTTAGGGACGACGGTTCCCCCGTACCCAATCCACACGGTACTCCCGAACCTTGACGCCGTAATCGGCTGGTATAAACTTCGACTCAGTTACAGAACGGCGTAAGTGAGGTCGGAAGCCTGAACACGGCAGTCAACACAACCGAAGCGTCCGGGTGGGCGCTGCACCGGATCGACGCGGACGATCTACGACACAGCCTGCGCATCTCTGTGTGGGTGCGCTGGTTCCTCGGGATTGCCTGGTTCGCGCAGATGAACTACCGCGCCGACTACTCCGACGAGGCGTACATTCCGCACACGCTGCTGGCCGCGTCGCTGATGGCGCTGAACGGCTATATCCACTACCGAGTCCGGTCGGGCAGGAGTGTAAGCTGGCACTGGGCGTTCGCCCTCAGCGCGCTCGACGTCACAACGATCACAGCCGGGCTGGTCATCTCAGGCGGGTTCGACAACGCCTTCTACGTGCTCTACTATCCCGCGCTCGCAGCGTTCGCCGTGGTGTTCGCGTCGTTTAGAGTTAGCTTCACGTGGGTCACCATCACCGCCGTCATGTACGCCGCGCTGAGCCTGAACTCTGGCGTCGACATCGATGTTGGGGAGGAGAAGGTGCTGTTCATCAGGATCGTCACGATGTACGCGGTCGTCGCGGCAGTGAACCTGATATTCAGACTGGAGCGGACCAGGAGGAGAGAGGCCGTAGAGCGCGAGCGCGAGCTGCAGCGGGAACGCATAGAGCTGTCCCAGACCATCCACGATACGATCGCGCAGTCGGCGTACATGATCGGCATCGGGGTCGAAACAGCCATCGAGCTAGCAGACTCGTCGAACGACGAACTTACTTCCAAGCTCAGGGCAACCCACGCGCTGTCGAAGTCGACCATGTGGGAGCTCAGGCATCCCATTGATGCTGGTCCGATATTCGAGGGCCGCGAACTCAGCCGCGTGCTGAGGTCGCACGCCTCGACCTTCACGACCATCACGTCGATTCCCACTGACGTCGTGCAGAATGGACAGGAGCCGCCTCTATCGACAGTGACGCGGGGCCTGCTCTTCTCTATAGCCCACAACGCGATGACCAACGCGTTCCGACACTCTCAGGCCCGCAAGGTCACCATTTCCTTGGACTACGGCGACGACAGCCTGAGCATGTCCGTGTCGGACGACGGCGTCGGCCTTCCAGACGACTACGCCGAGCGCGGTCACGGCTTCAGGAACATGAGGGCGGACGCAGAACGAATAGGTGGACGGCTAGATGTAGGGGCAGGTTTCAAACCTGCCCCTACAGGCCCCGGACGCGGCGCAACCGTAACCTGCACCGTTCCCTATGACGCATAGGCCCGCTCTCCCTGAGGGTGAGGGTAAAAAGCATGCCCCATACTACAGAATACATCCCCTATCAGTTACAACACACCGAGGAGGCTGTAACTTGACGACAACCAGGCAGACAAGGGTCCTTCTCGTCGACGACCATGAGATAATGAGAGATGGCCTGCGGGAAGTGCTCCAGCGTGAGGGCGACTTCGACGTGGTCGGCCAGGTCGGCGACGGTGCGGCAGCCGTGAGGATCGCGCAGCAGCTAAGGCCCGACGTGGTCATCATGGACGTGATGATGCCGCTCAAGAACGGCATCGACGCCTGCCGGGAGATCACAGAGATGCTGCCCGATACGAGAGTGCTGATCCTCACCGCTTCGGCGGAGGACGATGCCGTAATGGAGGCGGTTGCCGCGGGCGCGACCGGGTACCTTCAGAAGTACTCCGGCAAGGACAAGCTGCTCAACACAGTCAGAGACGTGGCAGAGGGAGAGTACCGGATTCCCGGGGCGGTCATCAGGAGCGTGTTCGCTGGCATCAGGGCTGCCGCCGAGCAGAGTAAGGTCAGGGAACTCGAAAGGCTCACCGATCGCGACCGGGAAATACTCACGCTGTTCGCGCAGGGACTCTCCTACGCTGAGATAGCCGACGTTAGGAGCAACCAGCCATTGACGATCAGAAACGCCATATACGGCATACAGGACAAGCTCGGCATCGATACCAAGCAGGAACTCGTAATCTGGGCGGTCCGCATGGGTCTGCTGGACGACTACCGGCTTGGAGGCGCGTGAGCAAATGAAGCTGGGCAATCCGATACGCGTCGTCAAAGGCGTCTTCCAGATCCGCGCGCTTGGCTCAAGGGTTACGGCTCTCATCGGGGACGGCAGAGTCCTCATGATCGACGCGGGCATGAAGGGCAGCGCAGGTCTGATTCACAGCGGGCTGGACGAGCTCGGAGTCTCCTCCAACAGTCTCTCCGGCGTGATCATCACCCACTACCACCCCGACCACGCAGGCGGTGTTCGCGAACTGGTCTACGAGAGCGATATTCCCGTGATGGCGCACCGGCTGGACTCACGATTCCTGAAAGGCGCCGAGGAGCAGCCGAACCCGTTTCAGCGCAGGCTGATGGCGAGGATCGCCGCGCCCCTGATGGAGAAGGTCAATGCCCCTCTGACTCCGATCGACACCGAACTGGAAGACGGAGACATCATTCCCTTCGACTTTCCAGTGCAGGTCGTCCACACACCGGGCCACACACCGGGCAGCATAACTATCTTTCTGCCCAACCAGAAGCTGCTGATAGTGGGCGACGCTCTCCAGTACAGGCTGGGACGTAAGCTCACCCCTCCGGCGGCGGCAGTGACCCAGGACCCGGAACAGGCTATGGAGTCGCTCCGTAAGCTCGTGAGTCTGGACTTTCACACGATCTGCTTCAGCCACTTTCCACCGTTTCACGGAGCGGCCCGCGCCGCGCTGAGGCAGATGCTCGGCACGTATACCCTCTAATGACCTGGAGACATCGATGACAGTTACGAGTCAGAACGGCGCATCTGCTGGCAGCACCATAGTCGACTTCCTCAGGGGAGCCGTCGACAGCCACGGCCCAAGCGACGCCCTGCTGTTCAAGCCCGGCTTCCGATACCAGCGCTGGTCCTACGAACGACTCTGGCGCGAGTCGGGACAGGTCGCTACGCTCCTGCAGCGAAGGGGACTGTCCAGAGGCGACCGGGTCATCGTCTGGGGACCGAACTGCCCGCAGTGGGTGCTCGTCTACTTCGGCTGCATGAGGGCTGGCGTGGTTGCAGTTCCTCTCGACCTCCGCAGTGCGCCAGACTACGTAGAGCGGGTGATCTCCAGGATCACTCCGAAGCTGGCCTTCACCTCTCGATTCACTCCAAAGGGCGGCGTGGACCTCGACCTGCCAGAGATCACTTTCGAGCAACTGGAGAGCGAGACCCACGGCCTGCCCGAGCCGCAGAATGTCGAGATCGAGCCGGACGACCTCGCTGAGATTATGTTCACATCGAGTACGACCGGCGACCCCAAGGGGGTGATGCTCACACACCGCAACCTGACTGCCAACCTGGAGGGCATAACCCAGTACATCACCTGCGATACGTCCAGCAGGCTCCTCTCCATCCTGCCCCTCAGTCACATGTACGAGCAGATGGGCGGACTTCTAACCGTGCTGCACTTCGGCGCGAGCGTCACGTACCCAACCAGCAGACAGCCCACCGTGCTGGCCCGCACCATGCGGGAGCGTCAGATCACGACCATGCTTCTCGTCCCGCAGGGACTTGTATCTTGACACGGTAAGAGATAATCCCGTGAACGATACGGTGCGGCAGACCGACAGGGACTGGTATATGACTGGAGACCTGGGCTACTTCGACGATGAAGACTTCCTGCACATCCGCGGCAGGATGAAGGACATGATTGTCCTCCCCAGCGGGCAGAACGTCTATCCCGACGACATCCAGGCCGTGCTCAACAGGCACCCAAACGTGACGGACTCCGCCGTCGTGGGACTTCAGTCCGCCCGCAGCGGATCGGTGGAAGTCCACGCCGCCCTGATTCTGGACGGCGCCGACGATGCCGAACCAATAGTCTCTTGGGCCAACGACCAGCTCGCAGAGCAGCAGCGGGTCAGGGGCTACACCGTCTGGCCTGAAGAAGACTTCCCACGCACCCACATTCTCAAGATCAAGAAACCGCAACTGACCGAGATGCTGGAGAACGGCGTGCAGGCAGAGGCGTCCGCCAGTCCATCGACGTCGTCATCATCCCCACGGGACGGCAGCCGCGAACTCGTGGACATAGTCTCTGAGGTCGCCATCGTGAACGCGGCGGACATCACACCCGACATGACATTGGGTGACGACCTCAACCTCGACTCGCTCGGCAGGGTCGAGATGCTGTCTGTGATCGAAGCCGACCTCGGCGTGTATCTCGACGAAAGTCAGATCGGGCCGGAGACAACAATCCGCCAGCTGCAAACGATCCTGGAAGAGGGCGCAAGCAACCCACCAGTCACTAGCTTCCCGGAGTGGGGTATGAGATGGTGGTGCCGCATGGTCCGCGGCTTCATCCAGCGGGGTCTCATGTTCCCAGTCCTGAAGCTGCCCTACGGCATGAGGGTCACGGGACGCGAGAAACTGCGAGACCTGGATGGCCCGGTGCTGTTCGCATCCAACCCCAGCCTCGGCCTGGACAACGCCCTGATAATCGAGGCCATCCCCAATCACTGGAGAAGGAGACTGGCAATCGCGGGCGCAGCCAGGCTATGGAAGAACCCGGTCTTATGGGTAATTAACCCGCTGATGGGAAACAGGTTTCCCCTCGCACAGGAGGGAGCGGTCAGGCCCAGTCTCGAAAACATGGGCAAGATCATCGACAACGGCTGGTCTGTGCTGATCTACCCTGAGGGCCAACTGACCATCGGCGGCCCGATCAAGCCATTCATGAACGGCACCGGCCTGGTCGCAGTGGAAGGACGGCTGCCAGTAGTGCCTCTGAAGCTGCACATCGACCGTCTGGGTTCGCCGTCGAGGTTCCCCATCTTCAAGCGTGGGTCAGTAGAGATACGGTTCGGTGAACCACTGAAGTTCTCGCCCGGGACCGACTACCAGGAGGCGACCAGCACAATCGAAGCTGCTGTCAGGTCGCTTTAGATAGCGAAGGGTAGAGAAATGCAGACTGCCCGTCCAATTGGCGGGCAGTTCTGGTGGAATTTTTGGCCACCCAGTATTGAGTGGCCCTGGACAGGCGCTCAGAGTGAATTCACACCTGCTGAAACGCCTGCCCCAAACTTGAACGTAAGGTTAGCTGGCCTTACCTATCTTGAACATGGTGGTCCCGCAAAGGCCGCACTTGCCACGGGTGGCCGGTCGGCCATTCTTCATTGTGACCTGCTCAGCCTCTTCAATCTCACGAGACTCGCGGCACTTCATGCAGTATCCAGTCATTCAGCTACCTCCTGAGAAGAACAATAGATTTCGAGCAACAATAATATCGGAACGCAGATAGCTATTCCACTTGCCCCGACATGAGAAACTACATCATCCTAGTATGTATGTCCAGTCTCTCCTCAAGGGATTCTGCTCCAACTCCCCCTCGGCTATCCACAGTACCATAACATTCCAGCATTGGCTATATAAATTCCAAGTAATTGTGGGTGACACGCACATTAACGGCTTGCTAGAGTTAAACAGCGTATTAATTGGCCTGATACGGGCTATAGCACAATTGATACATGCATAAATCGAAGTGAAATTGATAATGTTCTCAGATAATACCGGTAGGACGAGTAATCAAATGCCCAATCGAATCATCAACATTGCGGCGGTAGCAATTCTGACCACTGCCCTCGCATTTCTCATCGTCGCGTGCAGCGACTCCGAGGCCGGGATGTCCCGGGCAGATGTGGAAGACGTAGTGCGTTCCGAGCTTGCCAGCCAGCCAGCAGCTCCCGAGCCCGGCGCATCTGTCGCTGAAGTAGAACGAATCGTGCAGGACTCCATAGCTGATATTCCTGAGCCTCCTCTGGGAATAACCAGCGCCGAGGTCGAAGAGATTTTATCGGGGACATCCCCGAGTCTACTATCGGTGTCACGAGCGACGAGGTGGAGCGCATCGTACGGGACTCCATTGCGGACATCCCCCAGCCATCCCCCGGACTCGGCAGCCAAGATGTCGAGCGCATCGTCCAGGCAGCAATTGCTGACATACCGGCCCCCGCTGCCATGATGAAGTCCGAGGGGATGGTAGAGACCAAGCTGGCAGTCGCTCCTCCGAAGTCGACTCCCGACGCCTACACCCAATATCTGGTCAAGGAGGCCATCAGCAGGTATAAATCCGACGGACTCGATGCAACCGTCACCTACTACAACACGCCAGAGAGCATCGATGGCCAGTGGTACGTCTTTATCGGCGACGAGAACGACATGATGCTCGCCCATGCGGGCAATCCCGACCTCGTAGGACAGCCCTTCTCGTACGCTACGGGCCCCAACGCTTATCCAGCAGGCTCAGCTGTCGCGGCCTCCGCCGACGAGGACGGCGAATGGTTCTCCTACACCTTCCGCAACCCCGCCACAGGCGGAGTCGAGACCAAGCACTCATGGATGGTCCGCTACGATGGGCTGGTCTTTGGTACTGGGTGGTACGAGGACGGTCCTACTAAGTCCGATGCCCCAGCGTACACGCAGTCCTTCGTACGGCGGGCAATCGCACTCTACGATGCAGTTGGACTCGACGACACCGTCGCCTTCTACAACATGCCTGAGAGCATCGACGGACAGTGGTACATCTTCATCGGCGACGAAGAAGACACGCTGATCGCCCACCCCGCCAATCCTTCACTCGTAGGAGTCCCTGCCGTAGAAGTGAAGGGATCGAACGCCTATCCATCAGGTGCAGCCGTTGCCGCAGTCGCGGACCAGGACGGTGAATGGTTCTCATACATCTTCCCCAACCCTGCCACAGGGGGAGTCGAGACCAAGCACTCGTGGATGGTCCGATACGACGGCCTGGTCTTCGGTTCAGGTTGGTACGAAGACGGCCCAGCCAAGTCCGATGCACCCGCCTACACCAAGGCATTCGTGCATCAGGCCATCAACCTATACAACGCAGTTGGACTGGACCGCACCATCGACTACAACAACAACCCTGAGAGCGTAGACGGACAGTGGTACGTGTTTGTCATCGACGGTGACGGTTACACCATTTCCCACCACAATCCGATGTTCATAGGTCGTGACCCCGCTCTTCGCGTCGATTCCACTGGTCACTTCTACGGCGACGAACTGACAGGGGCCACTGAAGCCGGTCGATGGGTGGATTACGTGCTCATCAACCCGGAAACGGGTGCGGAGCAGCAGAAGCACACCTGGGCTGTCCGCCACGACGGGCTGATCTTCGGCTCTGGCTGGTACGAGGGGTAGTCCGGAAAACTCGGCGAGTACGCACATGCCCCTCACACCCCTGTAAACTGAGTCTGGCGGACAGGGTGGCACTCACCCGTCCGCTACTCTTACAGGGGGTCCCTCGTTCGACCGATGGATGAGGCTATTGTCTTCGGAGTCCTCATTCTCGCTCTCGTCCTGTTCGTGACGGCCAGGTGGCGGTACGACGTCGTCGCCCTGCTGTCCCTGCTCATCCTGGCGATAGTGGGAATCGTGCCGCCCTCCGAGGCCTACCAGGGCTTCGGCCATCCGGCGGTCGTTACGGTAGCCGCCGTCCTGGTACTGAGTCGAGCGCTGCAGAACTCAGGCATCGTTGACTCGATTGCGGGATGGCTTTCGCGAATACCCGAGTACGCGAGTCTTCGGATAGGCGCGATGTCAGGACTGTCGGCATTCCTCTCGGCGTTCATGAACAACATCGGCGCCGTCAGCCTCCTCATGCCTGTGGCCGTCAGGGTGTCCGGCAGGAGCAAACATCCGGCCTCGCTGTTTCTCATGCCGCTGGCCTTCGCATCCCTCCTGGGCGGCATGACGACCCTCATCGGGACTCCGCCGAACGTCATCATCTCCAACTTCCGCAATGACGAAATCGGCATGCAATTCAACATGTTCGACTTCACGATAGTCGGCCTCGGGGTAACCGTAGCCGGTGTGCTGTTCATTGCCCTGGTAGGATGGCGTCTGATCCCTCTAAGGCGCCCCCCAGTTGCCCTGGGTGAGACTCTCGACATCGAAGGCTACATGACCGAGGTGCGTGTGCCCGCCGACTCGCGATTCGTTGGAATGCTCCTCGGCGACCTCGAAGAGCTCGCCGAGGAAGACGTCGTGATTGCGGGGCTGCTTCGTCGAGGCGTAGTCTACGGCGCACCGTCCAGCGATCAGATCATAGACTCCAACGACATCTTCATCATCGAGGCCGATCCGGGCCAGATCTGGACGTTCATCGACAGGACAGGCTTCGAGCTCGAGTGGTCCAGGGACATCGAGTCGGAGATCGATCAGACACTCAGCTCACAGGACGTATCCACGCTGGAGGCCATCGTCAGCCCGGACAGCATGGCCGCGGGCAGAACTGCCAGGGGCCTGCACCTGCACGCTGCGTTCGGCGTTAACCTGCTGGGACTGTCCAGGCGAGGCACCAGGCTCGTTCGCAGACTCGGCCACATGACGTTCCGTGCAGGAGACGTTCTGCTGCTCCAGGGGAAGACCGAGGCGGTACAGGCCGCGCTGCCCAGGCTCGGACTGCTCCCCCTCGCCGAACGCGAGCTGCGAATCGGACAGCCCCGCAGGCTCGTCTTTCCAGTGCTGGTATTCGCTGCGGCAGTCCTACTGACGTCTCTCGAACTACTCCCCGTACAGATCTCCTTTACGGCCGCCGTGGCAGTCTTACTGATGAGCCGCTTCCTCTCCCTGCAGGACGCATACCAGGCCATAGACTGGCCAGTAATCATCCTGCTCGGCGCCATGATCCCTGTAGGCGCGGCGCTGGAGACCACCGGAGGCGCAGCGAGGATAGCCACAGTCATCACAGACCTCGGAGGATTCCTCCCGCCGTGGGCCATGATCGGCGTCATACTCATCACCACGCTGCTGCTGTCCGCCGTGATCAACAACGCCGCCGCCGTGATCCTCATGGCGCCAATCGGGGTTAGCGTCGCGGACACCCTCGGAGCCTCCTCCGACCCGTTCCTGATGGCAGTGGCGATAGGCGCGTCATCCGCGTTCCTGTCCCCTATCGGCCACCAGTCCAACACAATCGTCATGGGCCCCGGCGGCTATCAGTTCGGAGACTACTGGAGAATGGGTCTCCCCCTCGTGATCGTAATAACCGCCACAGCCATCCCCCTCATCATGTGGGCCTGGCCGCTTGGGCCAGCTTAAAGCTGGACATGCAATCCCAATCGCCGATTGCTAGAATCACTTCCACTATCCGACCTGCACAGTCTTCTCGGCAGATCGTATTACGTTGCCGGTCCTCGGAGATTCACAAATGCCCACAGACCAACTTACCGACAAGATCTACGGATGCCTTCTTGGAGGCCTCATTGGCGACGCGATGGGCGCTCCCACTGAGGGCATGCACTACGAGCAGATCATCGAGCAGTATGGCCCCGATGGCGTAACCGACTTCGAGGGTGTCGGCACCGACGACACCGCAATCCGCGGTCAGCTCATTGACGCCATATACAAGAGCGACGGCCACCCTACGGTCGACCACTTCGCACAGTCGTTCAAGGACTTCAAGGAACAGAACCGGCACCTCTGGTTCATCCCCGTGCGCAACGCCTTCCACAAGTACGAGCAGGGCCTCGAACTCCCCGCCTACGCTGGCTGGGGCAACATGCAGAGCTCCTCAACAGCCATGGCTATCTCCCCTATGGGCATCATCAACGCCTGCAATCCCAGACAGGCGGTGCTGGAGACGCTGGACGTGGCATCGTTCATCCACCACGGCGGGAACTCGGGCTACTGCCGAGACGCCGCCTGCTCGATGGCTGCCGCAGTGGCTGCCTCATTCGACGCCAACGCGACTATCGAGTCTGTGGTCGACGGCGCAACTCGCTACCTGCTGCCCGTGAGCGCAGGCGCTCTAAAGCAGGCGATAGCCGAAGCGCTCGATCTGGCTGCAGAGTCGTCGTCATACGAAACATTCAGAGAGCGGTACTACGCCACATACCAGCGGACCGTGCTCGCAGACTCGATGGAGACCATCCCAGCGACCCTTGCTATACTGACGATGTCAGGGGGCGACCCCGTGCGCGCCATAACCTGGAGCGCCAACTTCGGACGCGACGCCGATACCATAGCCACGATGGTCGGCAGCATAGTCGGCGCGCTCCACGGCGCGTCCGGCCTGCCATCTGCATGGGTCGCCAAGGTCGAGGCAAACCCCGCCGTCACCTACCGAGAAGACACCCGGAAGCTCGCCCAGGTGGTACTCCAGCGCATCGAGGAGTCACGACAGACAGCCGCCGCAGTAGAAGCACTGGGATAGAAGTCCTCTCCCGAACTCTCAGACCGCTCAGGTGACCGTGAGGTATAATTGAGGCCTGAGAGCAACATCGAACCGATCGGCACCACAACCCGCCGGTACCCGCGCATACTCGCCTACCCAACAGCCAAGACTACAGAAGTCCTCGGCGGATTCCGCTTCCCGGACCCTCCGGAACGAAAGCCCGACGACATGACCAGCTTCGAACACCTCACCCGAACCGGCAGCGTCCATCACCTGATCCGCCACCTCGGCAACCCGGAAACCACGCTGGTCGCCGGCGAGCGCTACGTCAGTCTAAGGACAACACGGAACATGGCAGGGGTGAAGTGTCTCGACTTGCTCATCGCGTTCGACGTGGACCCCGTCACCTACCATCGCAGAAACGCTTACGTCATCTCAGAGCAGGGCAAGCCGCCGGACTTCGTGCTGGAGATAGCGTCCCGCTCCACTGGGAGTGAGGGTACGGGTGAGAAGCGTGACGTGTACGCGGCTATGGGCATTCCCGAGTACTGGCGCTTCGACGAGACAGGAGAGTTTCACGGAGTCCATCTGGCCGGGGACCGGCTTGTGAACGGGGTGTACGAGCCCATCCAGATAGATCAACTGTCTGAGGGCACGTATCAGGGCCACAGCGAGGTCCTGGACCTTAACATACGCTGGCACGACGGTCAGCTGGAATGGTACAACCCGGAGACTGGCCTTCACATCCCAACGTTCGACGACGAGCGCGCCCGGGCAGATGAAGAGCGGGCCGGGCGTTTAGAGGCCGAGGCACGAGTCCACGAGTTGGAAGAGGAGCTAAGACGACTGCGGGGCTCCTGATAGCCTGCAACATGCGTCCGGCATGTCCGCCACCGCTCTAGTTGAGTACTAACGTGCCTCATATTCAGTGCACAACAAGCTCGCCCACTTTCTCGCACCTCTGACCCCGTTCGTCGATGCGGCAATCTGTTGTGTCTCATCACGTCCTGCTTGAGGGCGTCTACCTAGTAAATGCTCAGCTCCCCAGTCCTGAGTTGGCGGTCTAGTATCCGCCTGAACACCCAGATGCCTACGATCCCAATCAGTACGGTGGACACGACGACGATGACACACTCCACCGCCAGCGGCAGAAGCAGCGTCGAACTTGAAAGCGACCCGCGGAATGCATCTATCGCGTACGCGAGCGGATTGACCATCGCCAGGAACCTGAACGGCTGCGGCAGCAGCTCCACCAGGAAGTACGCTCCCGTCAGCAGAAGGAACGGTCTGTGGATCACCAGCAGCGCCACCGAGCCGTCACGCATCACGAGAGAAACAGCCGCCATAAGAAAACCCAGCAGTATCGACATCATCGACATTGCGATCAGCAGCCCCCCGGCGACCGCGATCCCTGAAGCCGTCAGTGCGAAGTCCAGGTCAAGAAAGATAAGACTGGCCGCCAGAACGTACGCGACGTGGAACAGGTATAACACGGCGTAGTACAGGCCGGTACCGAGTATCAGGGCCTCGCGGGGCATCGGGGCAAGCAGGTTCCGCTCCAGCACTCCCGTCTCCTGAAGCATCCGCATCGTCCACGCTGACCCTGTGTAGTGCATGATCGGATTGCCCACGCCCAGAGCTGCGAACGCCATGTACCCCAGCATGATGAACGTGAAGTGGTCCGGCAGTCCCACCGACTGCGCCAGGTTGCCCGACTCCCGTCCGGATGTCAGGAAGTACGCGGTAAGCATGATCGGAGCGAGAGCGAGCACCGGGCTGAACAGGTCCAGAAGGAACTTCGTCCGGTACCTGGTCTGCAGCAGCAGCTCGTTTCGCGCGATCGTGTAGATCGCAGATCCTACCTCGCGCGCTCGGCTCTGAGGGTGGCCGTCGTCGCCGATCATCAGTAGATACCCAGCCTTCCCTTTCGCTTGGAGTAGTTGAGCATGATCCTGAAGCAGCCGTAGCCGATTATCCACCACACCAAAGTGAGCCCCAGCAAAATCGACAGATCAGGAGCGATAGAGGGTAACGGCTCAGCCAGCAGAAAAGCCCGCCGCTCCAGGTCAAATGCCCATGTGAACGGGATCAGACGCGCCAGCCACTCCACCCAGTCGGGATAGATCGACAGCGGGAAGGTCGCACCGGTGAACAGGCCGAACAACACCCTCGACAGCGCTGTCTGCACGATGAACGCGTCCTCGATCCACAGGAACATACTGGCAAAAGCGAACGCCATCCCGTACACGGCCAGCAGGTGAGCGGCTATCACCACGGCGGCCGATGCCGCGTCCACGTTCACTTCGAGCCCGAGGAACAGGAACGACAGCCCTGCGAGTACACCGACGAACCATAGAAGAAACGTGCCGTGGGAAATACAGCGACCGATTAGCAGCGAGGCCGGGTACTGCATCGATACCAGAATCCTTTCGAGAGTGCCGAATGTCTTCTGGGCATGTAGCGATTGCGATACGTTTGAGAACACCGTGTTCATGGTGTTCAACGCTATGAGCGGGATGATCAGCCACCCGAGGTAGTTGGAGTAGCCAGTCGCCTCGAAGAACGGCTCGTTGAACCGCCCGCCCGGCCCGACTAGGCTTTCAGCCATCAGCACGAATGGAGCCATCAGGAAGAACGGTCCTATCGTAGTGGTGAGTATCCAGCCGTATGAGCGCCTGTCCGAGATCAGGCCATACTTCGCGGTCGTTATGACCTCCATCAACACGGGGACATCACTCCACGTCGCCAGTGTCGGATATGGACGACCCCGTCAGCGCTATGAATGCGTCTTCCAGTGTCGGCTGAACGAGGTTGACTGACCGGACATCAACGCCGGACAATCGCTCCTCAAGTGACAATTGTCCAACCGACCTCAGCGGCTCCTTCGTTCGCAGTCTGACATACGACGTGTTGGCCTCTTCGCGAACGGACAGCACCCTTTCAACCATCGGGTGCTCGTTCAGCGCCGCGATTCCGCGCCCGCCGTCGACGCCAACCTCCATCTCAACTACCCGGTTGTCGCCCGCCCTGGCGCGCATCTCAGACGGCGTACCCTCCGCCACCTTCTTGCCGTGATGAATGATGGCCACACGGTCGGACATGTCGTCCGCTTCCTGCATGTAGTGGGTTGTATAGAGGACCGTGACACCCTCTCTCTCGCACAATTGCTCCTTGACCAGCGACCTCAGTGCCCGCGCTCCATGTGGGTCCAGACCGATAGTCGGCTCGTCCAGCATGAGAATCGTCGGACGATGCACCAGTGACGCCCCGATGGCCAGACGCTGCTTCATTCCCATTGAGTATCGCTCGACGTAGTCGTCGATGCGGTCTGCGAGCCCAACTACCCGCGAGACTTCTTCGACACGAGTTCGGGCGGCGCTCCCTCGAATCCCGTACATCTGGCGACCCGTCAGTCTCCAGTACACGCTGCGCTCGCCCCGGATCGACACTCCGATCAGCCTCCTGACCTCCCTGGCGTTCCGCACAACGTCCATCCCCCCAACTCTGCAGGAACCGCCGTCTGGCAGCAGAAGTGTGCACAGGATCTTGACGGTGGATGTCTTCCCAGCTCCGTTGGGACCCAGCAGGCTAAAAAACTCTCCCTCGCGAATGTCCAGGCTCAGGCCATCGATAGCAACAAGGTCGGTCGTCTCTGGTCGACCAATCATCTTGCGCCAGATACTGGTCTTACCAACGTTTTGGGTAAAGACCTTTCGCAGGTCGTGTATCTCGATCAATTCACATGCTCATAGCCTGGCTCTGCCAAGCACGACAAACCAGGAAGTGTTCAGACGTAGTTCAGGCACGTGGGTCATTCTTCCACAGCCGCGCACTCACCGTGCCCAATAGCACTACGAACGTCACGTTGATGATCACCCAGTAGTACCCGCGAGTCGGGCTCTGTCCGTCCTCGCCAGCTGTCAGGTCGTCGAACCAGTTCCAGAAGAACAGGATCGCCAGCACCACGGCGACGTAGAACGCCACGTTGACGCAGATGTACGTCGTGGTGGCGCTATCCGCTCCCAGTCTCCCCCGACGCACGTAGGTCAGCGCCAGCGTGATCAGTATTCCGACAGCCATGACCCAGTTCAGCACGTGCCACACCGATATAGCGTCCACCGCGTCTTCATAGAACGGGTTGAACACGAAGTGGAACAGCACGACGATGGCCATGAGGCCGAGGACTACGGAGAGGGGCTTTCTGATCGTCTCCATGACGACGTCTCCTTGTGACTCGAACTGCAGCGAGAGCCTGGAGCAGCTTCAGGCACCGACCAGTATACGCTTCCGCTAGTCGCCGGATATGGCCTCTGTGCTATCCTGAATTCTGTTCAAATCCCCTTTCGGTAGCAAGCTAATCATGAGCAACATCGGACTCGCAGTCATCGGATCGACCGGAGTGATCGGTCGCGTCCACATCGCAGCAATCAACCAGCTCGACAACTGCCGACTCGTCGGCATCACGGCGCGAACGCAGGCACCCCTCTGCCAGCAGGCCGACGAGCTAGGCGTAGCGCACTTCCCCACCCTCGAAGACACGCTCGCCCATCCTGAAGTCGACGCCGTCGTCATTGCCACTCCGCACCCGTCGCACCGCGACATCACGCTGAAGTCAGCCGCTGCCGGCAAGCACATACTCGTCGAGAAGCCGATGAGCGTGACGCCGTCCGAGGCGGACGACATGGTAAGCGCGTGCAGAGAGGCCGGAGTCAAGCTCGGCGTGCTCTACAACAACCGATTCCGGTCAGAGGCGCTCAAGATGCGCGAGCTGATCGACGGGGGAGCTATCGGCGATATCTACCGCGTCGTCATGACCTCAGCGATGCTTCGCACCCAGGACTACTACGACCGCCTCGCGTGGCGAGGAACGTGGGCCGACGAGGGCGGTGGTACGTTGATCAACCAGGGCATCCACGCGATAGACATGATGCAGTGGCTCGGCGGGATGCCCAGCAACGTGTTCGGGATGATCTCGACACTTCGACACACGGCCGAGGTAGAGGACTTCGCCACAGCCATTCTCTCCTACGACGGTGGTGGCCAGGGCAGCATGCACTGCAACACCACGCAGGCTCCAAACCACCAGCGTCTTGAGCTATGGGGAGAGTCCGGCGCGATTGTCATGGACGACTGGAAGATCACCCTCCACCGTCTCGACACCCCGGTCCAGGAGTTCATAGACAACGACATGTCGCCCACCTACGACGCTCCCGGACACCAGACAGAGACCTACGAGCTCGACCCGGTGCCGAACACACACGTTCCCGCAATCGGCGATTTCGCAGCAGCCATCCTCGAGGACCGCGACCCGAAGATAACCGGAGAAGACGGCCGCAACTCGCAGGAGCTGGTCGCCGCAATCACCCTGTCCGGATGCACCGGACAGCCCGTGAGTATTCCCGTCGACCGCGAGCGCTACGACGCCCTTCAGAGGGAGCTTGCTGAAGCTAAAAGCCTACCCCGTGTCTAGACACGGGGGCTGCCGTCGTTTGATATACTCCAACCCGAACTCCAATACGCCAAGGAGAGGCCCAAAATGACCACCGTTCACGAGAAGCAAGACGTCGCCCTGACGGCACATCTGCTCAGGCGCGCGGGATTCGGCGCAACGCCGGATGAGTTGGACCACTACATGAGCATGAGCTACGAGGACGCCGTCGAGGAGCTTCTCGCCAAGAAGGCGTCCGTGGACATCCCTCACGACCTCATCCGCCGCTACCACGTCGAGCAGTCCGACCTGCGCAACGGCCAGGCAGCCGGTGCACACTGGGTGTTCAGGATGGTAAATACAGACGCTGTGCTGAACGAGAAGATGTGCCTGTTCTGGCACCGCATCTTCGCCACGGCTGCCACGAAGCTCATCCAGGCTCGGATGGTTACCAACCAGGTCGACATGTTCCGCGAGTACGGCATGGGCAGCTTCCGTGATCTGCTCGTCCAGCTATCTCGCGACCCCGCAATGCTCATGTGGCTGGACAACCAGGACAACCACATGGACTCGATCAACGAGAACTATGGCCGCGAGATTCTCGAACTCTTCTCGATGGGCGTCGGCAACTACACTGAAGAAGACATCAAGGAGTGCTCACGAGCATTCACCGGTTGGCGAGTCGTCAACCCCGACTATATGTCGATCAAGATGAGGAACAACACGGCCAGGCCGTACGGCTACATCGCCTGGCAGTTCGAGTATGACGACGAAGACCACGACCACGAGGACAAGACCTTCCTCGGCGAGACCGGCGACTTCAACGGCGAAGACGTCGTGGACATCATCTGCAAGCAGCCCGCAACAGCGCGATTCATCGCCCGTCACCTGTACCACTTCTTCGTGGCTGACGAGCTTCCCGTGCCGCAGTGGCCGCACTTCGACCCGATCGATCCAGAGGCCATCGAGATCATGTCGCAGGCCTACTTCGACTCCGGGTACGACATCTCCGCGATGCTGAGGGCCATGTTCAACTCTGACTTCTTCAAGTCCGAGGCCTCCAGGTTCGCGCGGATCAAGAGCCCCGCCGAAATGGTCGTAGGCACCCTGCGACTCGCAGGCCCGATCGACCTGCCGTCGACTGATACCTACGCCGCCGCCGGAGCGTGCGCGGCGATGGGCCAGGGCCTGCTTAATCCCCCCAGTGTGGAGGGATGGCAGGGAGGCAGCGAGTGACGTGCAGCGGGTCAACTTCGCCAGCCGCGTGCTGAACGACCCCGACAAGCCCGGCATCCGCGCCATGATCGACCGGATTGCCGAGCGCTCCGGAGGTCAGCCGATGTCGCCAGAGCAGGTCGTAGACGCCTGCCTCGACATCCTCGGCCCGCTTCCCGTGGTCGAGACTACCAGGGCCGGCCTGATCGACTACGCCTCCAAGTGGGGCGACATGTCGTTCCCGAACCCCGACACCGACCGCCACATCGTCACACTGGTCCAGCTAATCGTGACGACACAGGAGTACCAGACGGCCTAGCCGAATATGCTATCTACAAGCCCCCTCTCCCTTGATGGGAGAGGGCTGGGGTGAGGGTGAATACCCCATGACCACACAAACGAAATTCCAGCTAAAGCCCGTCACCACCGTCGGCTTCGTAGCCGACCAGGGCGGACGCGGCTTCCACCTTCCGACCGACTTCGTCATACGCTCCGACGGACGCATCTTCGTGGCCAGCCGTAGCAACACGACGGCCCTCGACATCGTCGGCATCCAGATGGCGACCATCGACCACGAGTTCTTCGGACAGATCGGCGGCTACGGCAGCGCGCCAGGCCAGATGATTTGGCCGTCGGCGCTCGCGATGGACAGAGACGAAAATCTCTACCTCGGAGACGACTTCCTGCAGCGAATTACCGTCTACGACCGCGAGGGCAACGTCCAGACTACCTGGGGCACCAAGGGGACTGCCGACGGCGAGTTCGACGGCGTCTCCGGTCTGCTCTTCGACCAGGACGACAACATGCTGCTGGTCGATCACCGCAACCACCGCATCCAGAAGCTCACAAAGGACGGCCAGTTCCTCGACAAGTGGGGCAGCCACGGTGATGGCGACGGCCAGTTCAATCTCCCATGGGGAATCACTCAGGCCCCGGACGGCCACATCTATGTAGCCGACTGGCGCAACGACCGCATCCAGAAGTTCACGCCGGACGGCGAGTTCGTCGCCAAGTTCGGAACCTCCGGCGACGGCGATGGCCAGTTCAACCGCCCATCAGGACTCGCAGTCGACTCCGAGGGCAACATGTACGTGGCCGACTGGATGAACCAGCGTGTCCAGGTGCTCGACCCCGAGGGCGGCTTCATTCAGAAGATCCGCGGCAACGCCATTCTCGGTGCGTGGGCCGTCGAGTACCTCGAAGCCAACGCCGATGAACTCGAGGCAAGATCAAAGTTCGTCCCGATCTTCGAATCTGACACTGACGACCCCGGCGAGACCTCGGCAAGGATCGAGCCCTACTTCTGGGACCCGATCCGCGTTGCACTCGACGACCAGGAGCGCGTGTACATACTCGAGACGGGCCGCCACCGCTTCCAGGTCTACGAAAAAGCTTAATCCTCAGAGCAGATAGAACAGGTACGCCCCAAGGTCGTGCACAAGACAGCGTGGAGAACACAAGGAGCAAATAGAAATGGGTGCAGGAAAGAACCGAAAGCTCGTCGTAGTCCAGCTCTCGGGCGGCAATGACTATCTCAACTGCATTGTCCCGTACACCAACCCAGAGTACGTGGACAACCGGCCCAACGTCCGCATTCAGCAGGAAGACGTCATTCCTCTGGACGACCAGTACGGCTTCAACCCGTCCATGGGCCCGATCAAGGACCTGTACGACGACGGCAAGGTCGCCATCATCCACGGTGTGGGCTATCCGGTGCCGAGCCGCTCCCACTTCCGCTCGATGGACATCTGGCACACTGCTGAGCCGACCAAGGTCGGCGACGAAGGCTGGCTCGGACAGGCGGTCCGCGACATGCACCCTGAGGGCGACAACGTAGTGGCCGCAGTCAATTTCGGCGCAGCCCTCCCCAGGGCGCTCGTCGCCAAGAACGCGCCCGTCGCCTCGGTCTCGGACCTCTCCACGTATGGCCTTCTCAGTCACATGGACGCCAACGATCAGCGCGAAGAGGCGCTCGACGCCTTCCGCCACATGTACACCCACGCCATCGGCAGCGGTCCCGTCATGGACTTCCTGAGCCAGACCGGACTCGACGCGCTGCGCGGCTCCGACATACTCAGCTCCGTGCCCGAGAAGTACGAGTCCAACGTCGAGTACGCCTCCAACGGGTTCGCCGCACGTGCCCGTGACGCCGCACAGGTGCTGACCGCCGACATCGGCACACGCATCTGCTACACCCAGCACGGCAGCTTCGACACCCACACCAACGAGGTCGCGCTGCTCAACACGCTCTGGGACCACGTCGCAGGCGGCATCTACGACCTCTACACCGACCTCAAGCAGCACGACGCCAGCGAGGACGTGCTGATCTTGGTCTTCTCCGAGTTCGGACGCCGCGTCAAGGACAACGGCAACGGCACCGACCACGGCTCAGGCGGCGTCGCCTTCATGATCGGCGACGGCGTCAACGGCGGTAACTACTCCGAGTACCCGTCGCTCGCCCCCGAGACCCTCGTGGAGGGCGACCTGGCCTTCAACCTCGACTTCCGCAGCGTCTACACCGAGATCCTCGAAGACTGGCTAGAAGTCGAAGCCCGCCCCATAGTCAAAGGCGAATACGAAAAGATCGGCGCGCTGAAAGTCTAGTACCAGTTCGCCGTGATGCAACCCCAGATGTACGAGAATCCTATGGACTCCCGTGTTCACTAGGATTAACAGATGGTGAGGTAGCATCTAGAAACTGGCTATTACCGCTTCAAGGTGTAGTCATCGCGAAATCTTTTTATGCTCGGCGAAGTGGCTATGTTGGAGCCCAGTTTCCTTTTGTAAAGCGCGTCAAACGGTATCGTCGGCACATCCCTTCTCCGCAAACAGGTCCTTTACGTAAATTGATAGTTGCCGACGACAAAAGTATGTTGACCTTATACCGTTTCAGTCTGAGTATGCCGCATGACGGGAAGGTAGACCCTGGACCGCTTCCTCTATCCAGTCCCATCCG
>JAGWBK010000020.1:26858-39032 GCA_021295915.1 Dehalococcoidia bacterium | reverse complement strand
TCGTCTATCGTGTCGCCGACCATCTTTGCCAAGTCGATATAGACAGTCGACAAACCTGAGGGGATCACGATTCTGACCATGTCCCTGGGTACATCAAGAGAAACGAGGCGCCCTTCCAAGGCCAGAGCGAGTTCGGGCCCAACCTCGTGAGGCGAGCCGTCGATTACGAGGTCCACGTCATCTGTGGACCTGCCAAGCAGGTCGTCGCGAATCGCGCCGCCCACCACGTAGGCACGTAATCCACGAGCATCGAATATACCAGCAGCCTTCGCCGCGAGCGCTCGTGTACGGGGGCTAAGGGACTTCATGCTGGGTTTCTGTCATGTCCATACAAGTAATGCGCCACCCTCACGGGTGGCACGCTAATCTGATTCGTTGCAGGGAGTCTACGCTAAGTGACATTCATAGAGGCTGGAGCGTCGTCGGTGTCGGGAGCCAACTCGTACTCGTCCTCAAGGGTCTCCCCCTCGGAGTCGTCCTCAGCCAATTCAGGTGGCTCACCGTTCTCGTCCACCTGATAGAGCTTGGTGTGATCACTAAGGTGGTCAAGGTACAGGATGCCGTTCAGGTGGTCGACCTCGTGCTCCATCGCCTGGGCGAGCAGACCTTCGGCCTTCACCTTGATCTCCTTTTCTGTGTGGTCAAGTGCGCCGAACCTGATCCAGACAGAGCGCTCGATGATTGCCCTGTAACCCGGATAGCTCAGACAGCCCTCTTCCACCTCACGCGTGCCCTCGCGCTTGATGATCTCAGGGTTGAAGTAGATCCTGGCCTCTTCCTCATCAGGGATCTGCAGGACGATCAGACGACGGAGTTCACCGACCTGATTAGCTGCGAGGCCCACGCCTCCGGCCTCGCGCATGGTCTCGACCATATCGTACGCGAGACCAAGTATGCGCTTGTCTATTCTTCGGACTCGCTTGGCGCGCTGTCTGAGAATCGGGTGGGGGATCTCGAGGATCTCTCTGACCGCCAATCTGTTACCTCGGTCGCGGCTGTGGCACTTCAGCGCCAATGGAATACATTGCGATTATATCATTGGGGGTGGTCGTGTAGAATTTAGAGGAGCTATAGGCGATTAGGGACACGATATTCACCCTCACCCTAGCCCTCTCCCTGAGGGAGAGGGGATACCACCTCTGTGATTAGCGTCCTCTCTGACGAGCCACGTAGGTGGCGCGCCGAACTGATGAGGTCTAAGGAGGCAAGAGGTGAAGAGAACACTCATTTCCGGGTCGACGGGGCTGATTGGGCGGTCCCTGGTGAGGAGGCTGGAGGCGGACGGTCACGAGGTGGTCCGACTGGTACGGCCTGAAACGAGGGGTGGTGTGAGCGGGGTCACGTGGGACCCTGCAAGGGGCGTGCTGGAGCCCTCGGAGCTTGAAGGCTTCGATGCCGTCGTTCATCTCGCTGGTGAGAACATCGCTGACCGTCGGTGGTCAGATGAGCAGAAGCGGCGAATCAGGGACAGCCGAGTTGTCGGAACCACGCTGCTGTCCACGACCCTTGCGACTCTTAACAGCCCTCCGTCAGTCTTTGCGTGCGCGTCCGCCGGCGGTTACTACGGTGATCGTGGGGACGAGGCGCTGGACGACTCGGCCGGACCGGGAACTGACTTCATTGCAGGCGCCACCAAAGAGTGGGAGGAGGCCTGCCAGCCAGCTGGTCAACCTGCGAATCAGCGTCGTGCTGACGGCTTCTGGGGGAATGTTGAAGCGCGTGCTCCCAATTTTCAAGCTCGGTTTGGGAGGCAAGCTGGGATCTGGCGCTCAATACTTCAGCTGGATTACGCGCGAGGACCTGATGGAGTCGATCGTGTGGACGTTGGAGAACAGCGAGTTGTCAGGCGGGGTGAATGTTACGTCGCCGAGTCCTGTGACCAATGCGGTCTTCACCAGGGCACTGGGGAAGTCGGTAGGAAGGCCGGCGATCCTTGCGGTACCTAAATTCGCACTACGAATCGCGCAGGGTGATCTATCAGACGTAGTTGTTTCGAGCCTCAGAATGAAACCGAAAAAGCTGGTAGAAAGCGGATTCGAGTTCAGACATTCGGAGATCGACAAGGCCCTTCAGTGGGCCGTCGAGGATGATCGCGGCTAGATTCCCTATACCGTCCCAAGGCCGTGGGTTGGGAAGATGAGGCGCTGGACGGACTGGACGCTGGCTTCGGCGAACTGGCGAGAATCTGCCAGGATCTGATCGGTCAGGCGCAGATCATCGGGGTCGCGGAGCTCGTCTATCCCGTGTTCGGAGCTGTACTCGGTTGGCAGCCTGTCATCGAAGTGTTGCTCTGACAGCACGCCGTAGGCCAGGGTCCACGCCCTGGCAACCGCCTGGAGGTCATAGCCTCCGCCTCCAAGTGCGAGCCAGCGGGGCGGTGACAACTTGGCGAATTCAGTGAACAGTGAGCGCGAGGTGGGTGATCGGGTCCCGGTAGTGGGAGTCGATTCCGAGCTGGGTAACAAGCACGTCCGGGCGGAATCTTGTCAGCAGGGGTACGACGGTCTCCCTGAAGACCCACATGTACACCTCGTCCGACGTGTACGGGTACAGAGGGACATTAACTGAGTAGCCCCTGCCAACTCCCGCGCCGGTCTCCTGGACGAACCCAGTACCTGGGAACAGGAACGCGCCGGACTCGTGGAGCGAAATGGTTAGCACGCGGTCGGTGGAGTAGAACGCGTGCTGCACGCCGTCGCCGTGGTGGCAGTCAATATCGACGTAGGCAACCCTCATGCCTTCACGCAGGAATCTGTTGATGGCGATAACGGGATCGTTGAAGACGCAGAAGCCGTAGGCATGGTCCGGCATAGCGTGATGGAGGCCACCTGAAACGTTAAAAGCAGCTTCGGCGTCGCCGGAGACCAGCGCTTCGGCGGCCACCATGGTTGCGCCTGTGGACAGAGCAGCGGCATCGAAGATTCCCGGGTAGGCGGGATTGTCTCCTGGCCCAAAATTGAAGGTCGCCGGATCGGCGTCGGGGCTATTTGCACCTATCTTCTCAACGCCGTCGACGTACTCGTCCGTGTGAAACCAACCAAGTTCACTCCTGGTTGCCTCCCTTGGAGGGGCGGTGTTGGAGTGTGCGGGCAAAAAGGCGCCGTAGCTGTCTAAGAGCCGGTGGGTGTACTGGAGCCGGACCGGCTTCATGGGATGGGTGTCGCTCAGAGTGTGGGACGAAAGGCGGTCATCGTAGACAAACAGGGAGCGTCTTGGCATGGGAGGGCCTTGGGTGAAGTGAGTGGGCGGTGGCTGGAAGTTGCGGGTGATTGTAGCACAGGGGGAAATCCCGAAATTCACCTTCCCCTCCAGCGCAGGTAGGTGAACCAGCTGTTCGTTTGTCCCCGGACTCTGGGTTCCGGCCTTCGCCGGAACGACGGATGGCTTGGCGCCATACCCACTCAGGGCACCCTCCTAGGGAGAAGGGACTTTCGGATTGGTGTCGAATTGCGCAAGTATCGCGGTTTTTGTTTTGGTCTGGCTATTCTGCCTGCTCTGACTGGCGAAGTTTCTTGATCCAGCCGAATGTCGCGGCGGTGGCGGTCGCGAGGATCGCTCCGCCGATGATGGCCGAGGTGCCCAGGCTTCCGGGGTCGGCGACCTCGAAGAACGACTTCTGACCAGACAGGTGGGCACGCCAGGCGCCGTCGAGCTGTTGAGTACTCAATCCATAGGTGGAGACCAGAGCGTCTTCGACTGACTTGCCCTCGCCAATCGTTCTAAACAGTGTCGACAGTCGGTCCTCGCCGAAAGCGTCGGACATGAACCTGACTATGCTGGCGGACTGGGAGTAGAAGAGACGTACATCGTCTGGCCTTCCAGGGACGGAGCGCATGTGCCTAAGTGGGATGAGGCTTCCGCGAGCCAAAGCGCGCCGCACTTCAGACTCACGCTGATGTCCATGAGGCTCGAAGTACATCGCTATCCCCTCGTTGAGCCATGCTGGAATGCGAGAGTTACGCGAACCGAGGGCCTCATCGACCATCAGGTGGGTGAGCTCGTGAACAAGGCCGTCGTGGTTCAGTCCGGCAAGGACGAGGGCTCCGTGGCTGCCCATTGCGAACCCACCGAAGAGCGACACGTCCTGAGACGTCTGGCTCACTGGCGGGAAGCTGCGGGAGGCTTCAGCGCGGTCGTTAATGATGACGGCCTTGAAGTTGTAGTCACCTTCGAGGCCGAGTACCTGTTTGACTCGCCTCATTCTCAGCGAGACATCAGCGCCAACACTTCGGACTGCACGCTCGGAGCGATCGTGCCAGTAGAGAGTGAAGTCATCGAACTCTATGCCCTTCCAGTTGTACCTGCGGTCCAGGAAAGGGAAGCTGAAGCGATCGGACTCGATGTCGTGCCCTTCGGCATCTGTGAAGACGTAGTAGTACTCGATGTCCACGCCCTGGGGAATGTAAGCGCCGCTACCCGTCTTGATATCGAACCTGGCGGAGAGAGGGCCGGAGTTGTCGAAGGTCTTAGGGTAAGCGTACACCTGCGAGTCAGCGTCGCCCACACGGTAGAAGATGCGGACCGAGCTTATGTCCTCGGAGGCGTCGGCAGTTAGCTGTATAACGATTCGTTCGGGGAACTCGATCCGGTGAGTGGACGCAAGAACTTCAACACCGGCACTGGAACCCGTGCTGGTAGGGACGTCAGGATCGACGTTCAGGCCTCCGAGGGCCATTGCCGCAACCAAGATGCTCAGAACCAGCCCGCTCACGTCTCTACGTTCTCCTGTCTAGATTCCTACTAATTTGATGGTGGAGTGCGCCCTGTAGATTCTGTTGATGTTAATCAGCAAGGCAGTCAGGTTCTCCACGTAGCGGGAGTTGGCCAGTCCGCCACCGTCGACTCCACGTATGCCGGCTATCAATTCTGCCAACTCGATCACCCTGGACTTGGCCTCTGCATCCTCGCCGCATACGATCACGTCGGCATCGATGACTGTCTCCGGTTCGAGAAGCTCTTCGGCGCTCAAATTATGAAACGCTCCAATGACCGGGCAGTTAGTAAGAATCTGCTGTGCCTCTTCAGCAGCAGAGCCAGCTTCCGGCACGATTGCACTGGCCACACCACGGCTGAATGCGAGCGGAGCAACGACGTCGACGATCAACTTACCGTCCAGGTTGTCGTGCAAGGACTCGAGAGTTGGGCGATGGCCAGCGTATGGTACGGCAACGAAGACGATGTCAGAGTCGGACGCCACCTGCTCGTTGAGGCCTCCCGTTACAGGCAGTCCGGGGCGGATCGCCGTGACCGAGTCTGCGGCCTGGATCGCGCGTCCGGCATCCCTTGAGCCAATCATGACTGACTCGCCAGCCATGGCGAATCTCAATGCTAGTCCTCTGCCCTCGGGGCCGGTGCCCCCTATGAATCCAATCATGTTGTAGTCTCCAATTCATGTGGGGTGTAGTGACCGCGATAGCGTAATCGCTGCATGGTTGCGTGTACAGAGTTGAAGCGAAGTGGGAACATGACCCACGCGAGGCGTGTCACTTCAGAGAGATACGCGGCCGCACCCAGTTTCCGTGCTTTGCCGGCACGAGGCAGGGTCTTTACGAAGAACCTCGCATTACTTCGCCATCTTGGAACCAGGGCATTTTCACCCTCACCCCAACCCTTCTATCCCACCGAAATGGGGGTACGAACAGGCCTCTTTACGTCAGAGGATTGCGTGCTTGGCAGGGTTTGAATAAAATGCGATTTAGCCCTAGAAAATTGAAGGAGTACGTCAATGGCCAATGTCACCACTGAGCGCATCAGGAATCTTGCTCTTTTGTCGCATAGTGGAGCAGGCAAGACTATATTGACAGAGGCCATGCTACACACGGCTGGCGTCACAACTCGCCTGGGCACTGTCGAGGACGGGACGTCTGTTTCGGACTATGAGCCGGAGGAGCACAAGCGCACCACCAGCGTGAACACTGCGATCGTAAACGTGCCCTGGAATGGACACAAGCTCAACGTGATCGATACGCCAGGATATGCCGACTACAGAGGCGAGGTCGTGTCTGGTATCAGGGTCGCTGATATCGCAGTGATAGTAGTAGCCGCCCAAGCTGGCATCGAAGTTGGCACTGGGCAGATGTGGAGGCTCGCGGAGAACCGTGACCTTCCTCGCATCGTGTACATATCGAAGCTCGACAGGGAGAACGCCGACTTCTCGGGCGTCGTCGCATCTCTACAAAATCGATTCGGTCGGCACCTCGTGCCGGTGCAACTGCCGATCGGAGCCGAGTCTTCGGTCTCAGGCGTGATAAACGTGCTGGATCCGAACTCTGAAGTCCCTGCGGGGCATGAATCCGAGTTCGAAGAAGCGCGGGAGCGTCTGATTGAGGCAGTTGCAGAGATCGATGATAATCTCGCAGACAAGTACCTCGAAGGCGAAGAGATCACCCAGGAAGAGATGATCGCAGGTGTGAAGACGGGCCTGATGGAGGGCACGCTAGTTCCCATACTGGCTGGTGCACCGGCGCTAGGAATCGGCGTCAACGAGTTCATGGACTTCGCGACGTCATATCTCCCCTCACCTGCCGAATCCCCACCGGTGTCGGCAAGAGTGCCCGGATCGGAAGATACAGTTGAGCTAGAGTGCGACGGAATTGGCCCGCTCGCCGCGCTCGTGTTCAAGACTGCTGCCGATCCGTTCGTGGGCAAGCTGTCGTACTTCAGAGTCTACAGCGGCACGTTCCAGAGCGACTCGCAGCTGCACAACGCAAACCGAGGGGAAGGTGAGCGCATTGGGCAGGTGTTCGAGGTCAGAGGACGTGACCAAGAAGCTGTACCCGAACTGGCGGCCGGCGATATAGGGGCTGTTCCGAAGCTCAATTCCGTGTTGACCGGCGACACGATAAGTTCGCGCGAGCAGCCACTGATTCTTGGAGGTCTCGAGTTCCCGTCACCGGTGTACATGATGGCCGTCTATCCGAAGACGAAGGCCGACGTGGACAAGATGACGTCGTCACTGGCTCGGATCGTGGAAGAAGACCCATCCCTGGTTCTGACTCGAGAGCCTGACACAAACGAGCTGATAATGTCTGGGCTGGGCGATACTCACCTCGACGTTACACTCGAAAAGATGCAGCGGAAGTTCGGAGCTGAGATGGTGCTGGACATTCCAAGGGTGCCGTACAAGGAGACGATCAGCGGCAGGGCTCGGGTCGAGTACAGGCACAAGAAGCAGACAGGCGGACACGGACAGTTCGGTCACGTATGGATCGAAGTGGAACCACTTCCGCGAGGCTCAGGGTTTGAATTCGGCAATACTATCGTCGGTGGCGCTGTGCCGCGCGAGTACATCCCCTCGGTCGAAAAGGGTGTCCGGGGCGCGTTGACTGACGGTGTCGTAGCAGGATTCCCAGTAGTAGATATGAAGGCAACTCTGGTGGACGGCAGCTTCCACACGGTCGACTCGTCGGGCGTCTCATTCGAGATCGCCGGCGGACACGCGACGACCAAAGGCTTGCAGCAGGCCAAGCCCGTCATCCTAGAGCCGGTAATGAGCGTTGACATCAGCGTCCCGGACGAGTTCACCGGTGACATCATCGGAGACCTGAATGGCCGGCGTGGTCGGATCCAGGGCATGGTGCCCAATGGCGACGGCACGACCACCGTGCAGGTCGAGGCGCCGCAGTCGGAGATGCTGAGCTACGCGACTGAGCTTCGCAGCCAGACCCAAGGTCAGGGCAGCTTCACCATGGAGTTCGACCACTTCGAGGAGGTCCCATCGCACCTGGTGGACAGGGTCGTCGAAGTCACTCAGGAGCTCAAGGAGAGGGCTGAAGCCAGACTCTAGGCAGGGGAGCACTCGTCCATCGGACCCATTACTGGACCTTAATCAAGGCGGCGGTGTCTACGGACTCCGCCGCTTCGCTTTTGGAGTCACCTTGGGCCTAATACGGCTGCGGGGCGACTCCCATCCGGCCCCAATGACTTTTACATGAGACTCTTCGGCCGCCGACCGGCGTCGCTCTCGATGCTCGCCGACAAGGAATTCAGAAACTACTTCATAGCGGACATGCCATTTGAGTTCGGGGCCGAGGTGCGCCGGTTCTCCATGAGCTGGATGGCCCTGACTCTGACTGGCTCGCAGTTCTGGGTGGGGCTCGTCACGGGCCTCCCGGGACTCACGATCGCTCTGTTTGCGCCATTTGCGGGCGTGGTGGTAGACCGGTACAACCGGAGAAACCTGCTCATCGCAGTCAGGACTGCGTTCGTCGCGCTTGCGCTGCCGCTTGGCGTGCTTGCACTGACCGGTGACATGGAGCCGTGGCACCTGGTTCTCGCCACGCTCGTGGTAGGAGCGGTTCGGTCGCTGTCGCTGCCGGCGCTGAGGGCGTTCCTAACCGACCTCGTCGGACGAAAGAGGCTTCTGAGCGCAAACGCACTGACAGGATCATCAAGTTCGGCGGGAGAGCTGATAGGGCCAGTCGTGGTCGGCTTTGCGATCAGTGCATTCGGGGTCGCATCCGGGTTCTTCATGGTTGCGGCGGCTTTCGGAACGTGCGCATTGCTGCTGTTCAGAGTGAAACCCAAGCCTCCTACCGAGGTGTCGCGAGGGACGGCCCTGTCGCAGATCAGGGAAGGGCTTGCATACATTGCGAAGACGCCTCCCCTGCCCGCGCTAATTATTGTCACGGTGACGCAGTTGCCTGCGGCCGTGGTGACCCCGCTGATACCCGTGTATGCGAGAGACGTGCTCGGCGTAGGAGCACCGGGGTACGGGATAATGTCCGGGTGTCTTGGAGCGGGATTCCTGGTTGGCGCGCTAGCCACTTCGGCGGTACAGGACTTTCCCAAGAAGGGTCTTGCCCTCATTGTGACTGCACTTTGCTGGGATGCTTGCGCCGTGGCATTTGGCTTTTCAAGGGTGTTCCCTCTGTCGCTGGCCCTGCTGTTCAGCATGGGAGTCGCAGGGGCGGTACATTCGATATTCCTGCTAACGCTGTTTCAGACGGTGGCGAGCAACGATATGCAGGGTCGTGTGTTGAGCATGTACGGCCTGGTGACGGCGTCGTTTCCACTGGGGTTTATCCTAGGAGGTGCACTAGCTTCGCTGTTCGGAAACGAGGAGGCGATCGTGATCGGGGCGTTGATCAGCACGCCTGTGATTCTTGTGACGTATGCAATGTCGCCCACCCTCAGGAGGATGTGAGAGTTTAGTTATCGTCAGCATGTTGGTATGGTGTGCCATGCTGTTCGAAGATGGTGGGCCATCTCAGTCAGGAGGAACCAAGTAGCATGACACGAATTCACGTTCTGGGTGCCGGAACTCCAACACCCACGCCGACACGGTTTGGAAGCTCCTACGTGCTGGAGACGGGTGGCGAGAAGATAATGGTCGACTGTGGGCCTGCGGCGACGCACAAACTTGTGAAAGCGGGGTTGTGGCCGACTGACGTCAACCACCTGTTCTTTACGCACCACCACTTCGACCATGACATCGACTATCCGTGTTTTCTGTTGTGCAGATGGGACCAGAGCATTGGGAAGGAGAAGCGGCTGGAGGTCTATGGGCCGACGCTGACGGAGCGAGTCACTGAAGGGATCCTGGGAGAGGACGGAGTGTTCGCACACGACTGGAAGGCCCGGGTCGGCCACCCGCTGAGCCACAGAGTATTCGAGAATAGGGGCGGTACGCTCCCTCGACCCGCTCCGGACGTGTTCGCCAGAGATGTCGGACCAGGGCGGATCTATTCAGGGTCGGACTGGGAGGTCACGGCGGCCCCCGCAGAGCATGTGCAGCCGTTCCTCGACTCGCTCGCGTACAGGTTCGACACTCCCGGAGGGTCTGTCGTTTTCACCGGAGACACGCAGCCATGCGACACGGTCCGTGACCTCGCGAAGGATGCGGACGTGATGCTGTGCATGTGCTGGGACGACCAGGACGTAATGGACGAGAACGGTGAGGGCGATTTCCAGTGCGGGACCAAGGGCGCCGCCAGACTGGCACAGGAGGCGGGGGTCAAGAAGCTCGCGCTTGTTCACATCGGTCCGAACCTGTCAGGACACGGTGCGATGGAGAAGGGAATCGGGGATGTCCGGCAGATCTACGACGGGGAGATCGTGTTTACGGACGAACTGATGGCTTTCGACGTCTGACGGAGAGCTATCGCGTTAGCTACAGTCCGGACGACTCGTCCATGGGCTCGGTGGCCGAGGCGGCGCGCATAGCGTCCCATTCGTGCCGCCAGATCTCCATCTGGATAAAGTCGAGCCCACCGCGTCGTACGGGTTTCACATCCTTGAAGCCGGACTTGTGAAAGCTCTTCTGAGCGCGGTAATTCCAGGACAGTGTGTGCAGATAGACCCGGTTGAAGGGGTACTCCTGAAACATGTGGTCAAGCAGAAGGCCGACGGTTTCGGTGCCGTAACCCTGGCTCCAGTAGTCCTTGTCCCCAATCATAATGCCGAGTTCGGCCTCGCCGGTGCGGAGATCGATGTCGTAGAACATGACGTTACCGATGTGGGAGCCACAGACGGTGTCGACGGCAAGGCGTTTCGAGCGGGAGGCCGGGTAGTTCAATTCCTCGATCGAGTAGCGTTCGAAGTCGCTGAAGCTCATCTGGAGCGGGCGCGTCGCGTCCAGTTCAGCGAGTTCGGGGTCTGTACGCCACTGGTAGTCGTCAGCAATGTCCGAGACCTGCTTCTCGCGCAGGACTATACGCTCTCCCTGGACGAAAACGGGGTCTCTACCGTTAGCGGCGTCAGACTCCCTCCCCGACCATGGAAGCACCTTTCTGAACAATTTCCACCTCATTTTCGTAGGTGAGCGTCCTACAGGCCTCTGGGGGCGACTTCCACTCGACGAAGTCGAACTCGTGGTCGTGTTGCGATAGATCGCCGCCAACGGGCCTCATCAGGTAGTAGTGAACAATCTTATGGCATCTTGCGCCGTCAGAGGCGCGTACGAACCAGTACCTGATGCTGTCTATGTAGCGCTCGGACACAACGTGGAGGCCAGTCTCCTCGCGGACCTCGCGCAACGCGGTCTGCTCCTCAGTCTCGCCAGGGTCGGGTGTGCCTTTTGGAAGTCCCCAAACTGAAGGGTATTCCCGTCCGCAAACCACCACCTCTATCCCATTTTTGCCGTTGGTACGGTAAACTAGACCCCCGGCGGACATGAGCTCGACCGTAAGTGTCTTTCTCATAGAACCTCGTGCCAATTGATGGGCGCATTCTAGGTTGTGAATCGAGGACGGTCAAGGTAACTCAGGGCAACCCTTGACAACCGTATAGAATAAAGAGAGCCTAATCACTGGCATCCTGTTATGATAGTCGGCGTAAACTGCGGGTGGTGACCTGCAACTGAAATTTGCCAACATCGGGAAATCTGAACATCAAGGAGATGGAACAGATGGACATAAGCACCGAGCTGAGAGGCGAGGTACTAATCGCAAAGGCTCAGGACCGAATCGACGGCGCCAACGCGCGAGAGTTCCAGGACGCGCTTCAAGCGGCGATTGACGACCACGATGGCGCAATGGTCCTCGACATGGAAGACCTCACCTATATCAGCAGTGCGGGCCTTCGAGTAATTCTTCTGATCGCGAGGGTCTTACAAAGAAACAACAACGAACTAGCTCTCTGCTCCCTATCCGGCCCCGTTCGAGAGATTTTCCAGATTAGCGGCTTCGACAAGATCATCCAGACTCACGATTCCCAGGCGGACGCGATCGCCTCAGTGGGCGGATAGTCGCTCACGAATAGTCAGGCACCAGGTTCCTGGCGCCTTTCCGAGTGCGTCCCGGGATTAACCCCGGGACGATGCTCTTTGGCTGGGCGGCAACCTGCAGCATCCCGGCCCGCCACTCACAGGAAATCAACGGACGATCCCCCCAGATCCCGAATCCCTGCCCCATGTTCGTGACGCCAGCTTGCTTAGACTGCGTGAGTGGGTTAACCTATTCGGCGCTTTCAGGAGAAAGTGCGTCACAGCCATGAAGTGTTCGGGCGGACGAGTTCAGGTCGGAGACCAAATGACCGGAGCACACGCTCGGTAGTAAACCCAGGAGGTCAGTGCCAATATGGCTGATTTGTCAAGAACGGTAGCTATTGTCGGTGCAGCAGAGTCCGACGAGATAGGCCGGGTAGAAAACAAGTCATCTCTGCAACATCACGCCGAAGCCGCGTACAACGCGCTAGAAGATGCTGGATTGAAGATGAGCGACGTCGACGGCCTGC
>JAGWBK010000020.1:0-26743 GCA_021295915.1 Dehalococcoidia bacterium | reverse complement strand
AAGTTGCGCTCGTTACGCATGGAGAGGCTGGACGGAGCGCGCGCTCACGCGCCGGCGGCAACGCGTCGGAGCCGGGCCCGCAGTTCGAGTCCCCTTACGGATTCATAGGGGCACCGATTAACTATGCGATGGCAGCCCGCCGCTACATGCACCAGTACGGCGAAGACTACACGAGACAGGGAATGGCAGAAGTCGCAGTTGCGACTCGCAAGTGGGCAAACCTCAATCCGAGGGCATACTTCAAAGACGTCCCCATGACGTTCGACGAGTACCACGACTCTCGCTGGATCGCGTGGCCGTTCCACCTGCCCGACTGCTGTCTGGTAACGGACGCGGGCGGAGCGTACGTGATCACAACCGCGGAGAGGGCACGAGACCTGCCGAAGAAGCCGGTTTACGTTCTTGGCGCCGCCGAGGGTCACGATCACGGCCTGATTAGCACGATGCCAGACCTGACGCGGACATGGGCTCGTTACTCCGGGCCCAAGGCGTTGGAGAGGGCAGGTGTAACGCACGACGACATCGATCTCGCAATGATCTATGATTCATTCACCTACACCGTGCTCGCAACACTTGAAAGCCTCGGCTTCTGCGGGCCAGGAGAAGGCCCTGAATTCGTAGCGAACCAGCGGACTGCTCCGGGTGGAGACTTCGCGATGAACACCAGCGGCGGTGGGCTATCCTACACTCACTCGGGCATGTACGGTATGTTCCTCGTAGTCGAGGCTGTCAAGCAGCTAAGAGGCGAGGCCGGTGACAGGCAGGTCGACGACCTGAGTCTGTCGCTTGTGCACGGCACCGGCGGATCGCTGTCGTCCACCGGCACAGTGATTCTCGCGGTCGACTAAGTCAGCGCAACCCGCTCAAGGAGTAAATCAGGATGACCCAAGCATACAACAAGCCAATCCCCGTCCCGCAGGGCGAGTCGGACTTTTACTGGCAAAAGGCAAAGGAACACGAGCTGTGGCTCAGGTACTGCAACGACACCAAACAAGCGTATTTCTATCCACGTGACATCTCTCCGTACTGCTTCTCAAGGAACACAACCTGGGTGAAGGCTAGCGGCAACGCGACCCTGTTCACCTACGCGATCGTGCACCGCGCGCCACATCCGGGCTGGTATCCGGACGGTGTGCCGTTCGTCACTGCGATCGTGGAGTTGGAAGAGGGGCCGAAGATGCCGACCAACATCGTCATGGACGACCCGACTCCCGAGAAACTACAGATCGGGATGCCGCTGAAGGTGGTGTTCGAGGATATTACGGACACGATCACTCTTCCGAAGTTCGCGCCAGCCTAAACAAGGACCCAGAACGGAGATTCACGTCTGTCCCGTCTAGAGCTAGAATCAACCCGCCGGGGTGCTCGCCACCACCTGCGGGTTTGATTTTCTGACAGGCGTTCCGGGGGAACAGCCGGGAGCGCATCAGCCAGTGGAGCAGGACGGCTTATTGGCGTCGACCGAGTCGTGATCGGCAGCCAGAAGATAGGCGGTTAGCCGCGCAGGGCTAGCTCATCAGCCAGCCGCTGCCTTCGTCGATATAGCTTGTGCTATCCACGGTAGACACTCTGACGGTCTGGCAGTACATCCCGGCGGAAGTCTTTCGTTCGGCGCGATGTGTTGTTGAAGTCCAGTCAACAGAATTCTCACCACCTGCCAATGCTTCTGCCAGCACACGGCCTTCCATGTGTTCGGGTACTGGCAGTCCAAGTAGTTGTAGAACGGTGGGAGCGAGGTCGACGTTTCCCGTCGGGGACTGAACTCGGGTTGAGCTTCTGAAGCTCGGTCCGCGACCTATCAGGGTGTTGTTCATCTCGTGCCGGCTCATGGAGCCGTGCTGTCCCTGTCCTGGTTGGCCTCCACTAGAGTAGGCGAAGCCACTGTAACCCGCGTCGTTGGGGCGCGAGTCCCACCCGAAGGACATTGCCAGTTCCGGTGCCCTTGGGCCCTCGGCACCGGCCAGAGACATAGGCAGCGTCCCCTCGATTTCTCCTGCAGCTTCCGAAGCCAGCAGCGCTCCACACCAGGGTCTCTCCATGAGCCAAGCCGCGAGCCTTTGAGTAACGGCTCCTTCCTGGCAGTAGAAGAGGGCGCTGCCTCCGTTAGGAGCTACGATGACTTCCTCCTGAGTAAAGCCAGCGTCACGAGTGTACCACTCCACGTCCACGACCTCCTGAATGGTGGAGTAACCGTGGTCGGAGATGACAAGGACGTCGGTGTCTGACCCACGCCCGTTGGACTCCAGCCAATCGAGAATAGAGCCGAACCTAGCGTCTGCCTCCCTGATAGCCCGGTCCGACATCTCGGAGCCGACCCCGTGAGCGTGCTGGGCCTTGTCGGGCTCTGACGACCAGATCAGCGCGACTGCCGGTTGGCGTTCGGGCAGGATGTGCTCCGTGAGAATTCTGACGGCGTGGTCGAGGCGCGGTGTGTTGGGCATGGCCTCATCAGGCCACGGTCCGAATCTCGAATGGAGCCTGTCAGACAGGTCGTAAGGCAAAGTGAATTCGGGATGGATGGTCGCGCCGCCGGACTCGTCGGCGCGAGGGTTGTGTACGTATGCGTTTCCGGAGGTACCGACTCCGATGGCTGTGTACTCCATGCCCTGTTCAGACAGTATGTCCGCCAGTGTCGGAGCGAAGAGTACCCTACCCGTCTTCCTTGCTATATCAGCGAGGGTCGGCTCAAGTGCTGAGAAGGAGGCAGAAGGGTTGTAGTCGCGGGCTACCATTGTGTTGGCTGCAAGGCCATGCCTGCCGGAATATGTGCCTGTCACCATACTGGCTGCGTTGATTCGTGTGACGGACGGAAAGACCGGGTGGTGGCTTTCGAAGAACACCCCATCCGATGCGAACTGTGCCAGGTTGGGCATGAGATCGGGGCGCACCTGTGCTGGTTGGAGTCCGTCGAAGGCGGCGATGAGGATGGAGGTCATGGTATTCGTCCCTTTCTGAGTGTTGACATTATACGAGAGGAGATGGTTGTTTCGGGCGACCACTCTGAGCGGTTTCAGACATGCCTGACGGTACGTTTAGCCAGCCTGATAGAATGTGGCCGGCCACAAATCAAGGGAGTCCTGACTACATGAGCGAACTGAGACTGACAGAAGAAGCGAAAGACTACCTCGAAGCGGCAGAGCGGACGAGGGGATATACACTCGACTTTCACCGGGTAATGGCTGCGGCTGACTTCGAGTGGCTTCAGAAGTACAACCAGTTCATAGAGGCTACGTATACGGGTCAACGCACCCTGGACAGGAAGACCAAGGAGCTGCTGCAGGTGGCGGTTGAGGCCGCGCTCAGGGCCGATGTTTCGCAGATACAGGAGCACGTCCGTCTGGCGCTGGAGAACGGCGCGACGCCGACTGAGGTGTTGGAAGCTCTGGAAGCCGTGATCGCTCCGATGGGGGCACTGGCATTTCGTCGCGGGCTTCAAGCGTGGGCGGCAGAAGTTGGGATAGATTCGGACAAGCTGGAAGTTGGAGAGTAGCAATCAAACGAGATAGTGGACTTCCAGAGTAACAGATCGGACGCACAAACTGTGGAGAGTACAGGCCTTGCCAAGTGTTCGTGCTTTTCGCCCTCACCCCAGCCCTCTCCCCCAGGGAGAGGGGGCCAAAGCGCCTTAATCTGATCTCACTCGATCACGAACACAAGACGCCATATATCACATTCAGAAGAGGAAGATCTCAATGATCCATCATGAGCTAGAGACTGCATTCACCATGGACACGTCGTCGATCAAGTTTGGGCCTGGATCGACGAGAGAGGTAGGGTTCGAGATTGCAAAGCTCGGGGCGAAACGGGTGGCGGTGGTCACCGACCCTCGCATGGCCCAGCTGCAGCCGGTTGCAGTGGTGCTGGAGTCGTTGAGGGCGGAGGGTGTCGACGCGGTGCTGTTCGACGACGTCGAAGTCGAGCCGACGGACGAGTCGTTCAAGGCGGCGATCGAGTTCGCGGCAGATGGTGACTTTGACGGATTCATCTCGGTTGGAGGCGGGTCCAGCATCGACACTGCAAAGGCTGCAAACCTGTACTCGACGTATCCTGCGGACTTTCTTACCTACGTGAACGCTCCGATAGGGCAAGGCGCGCCGGTGCCGGGTCCAATCAAGCCTCACATTGCAGTGCCGACGACATCGGGTACGGGTTCCGAGACGACTGGGGTGTCTATCTTCGACCTGCTGGAGATGAAGGCCAAGACCGGTCTCGCGCACCGGGCGTTGAGGCCAACGATGGGAGTCGTGGACGCTGAAAACAGCCGTACGCTGCCGGGAATGGTCGCGGCATGCAGCGGATTCGACGTGCTGTGCCACGGTATCGAGTCGTACACCGCCCTGCCCTTCAGTCAACGCGAGGCGCCGCCAGACCCGGGGATGAGGCCAGCGTACCAGGGGTCAAATCCAATCTCAGACCTGTGGTCGACCAGGGCTATCGAGATGGTGGCACGCAATATCATCAACGCAGTCGAAGAGCCTGAGGACATCGAGTCGAGATCAAACATGATGCTCGCGGCGACGTTCGCAGGAGTCGGATTCGGGAACGCAGGATGCCACCTGCCGCACGGTATGTCGTATCCAGTGTCAGGCATGGTCAGGGAGTACGTGCCTGAAGGCTATCCGGACGACCACCCGATCGTGCCGCACGGAATGAGCGTCATCCTGAACGCGCCGGCGGTATTCAGGTACACGGCTCCAGCTAACCCTGAACGGCACCTGCACGCAGCGAGGCTAATGGGCGCGGACATCTCCGACGCGGGGCCTGAGGACGCGGGCGACGTACTGGCGGACGCCATAATCGCGCTGCTCAGGAGGCTCGGAGTTCCGAACGGGCTTGGCGCAATTGGATATTCGGCGGAGGACGCGCCTGCACTTGCGGCCGGGGCAGTCCCTCAGCAAAGAGTGATCAAGTTGTCGCCCCGTCCTGTCGAAGAAGCGGACCTGCGACAGCTATTCCTGGACTCGATGCGTTTGTGGTGATGGGGATCGGCTGAAGGCCGACAGGAAGTGGGTTAACGTGAACCGCTCGGCGTATCAGCAGGCGGTGGAAACGCTTCATCGGCTCGTGACCGACTCGATTGGCGTAGAGTTGATTGCCGACTTCCCATGCAACGAGTGCCCGATGGTGCATCATGTTGACCTTGTCTGGGGAGTCAACAGAGTTGAGCTGGGCGGCGAGTCCAGAGATTTGCCAGGGGGCCTGATGCTGTTGGACCGTCACTCGACGCTGGTTACTTCAGTCAGCGTTGTGCTTGGTGACGAACATGGAAGTATTGACCAGGCTGTGGAAGCAGAGGCACGTGTTGTCGAGTTCCACCTGGGGGCCAAGCGGCGAGGTCGTGGTAATAGACGCAGGCGCCCTTCGCTCGACAGTGGACTTGCCGTTACGACACGACTTGCGGAGTTGTCAGCCGGACGGTTGTACGTGGACAGGCACAACCTTGAGTGTACGCGTGCCCTTTGCATTGGGTGCAGGCTGACTCTCCCCCTTCGGACGATTTCAATTCGCGAGGTTACCTGCTGGGACTGCGGGCAGCCATCGAAGATTGCACTCGGAACCATAGATACCAAGATTCTCTATCCAGACGACTTCACTCAGGATGAACGGGAATTTGCGGTTGAGAATGGCGGAGTGACGCTAGGCATCCAGTCTAGTTCTGCTTTCGGCGACAGTTATCTTGCCAACGTGTGTGGGGAGTGTGGGAGCGTTCAGGGAGACTGGACGCTGGACGTCGACGTGCATGAGCGAACGCTAAGGTCGGGGGCTGATCAGCGGGTTGAGTTTGGGCCGTGCTCGGGGTGTGCGAGCGATTCACCCTCACCCCAGCCCTCTCCCTGAGGGAGAGGGGGCCATTGACTAGCCGACCATCTCTGTTTGCAGAGACGGGATGGCCGATGGCTCTACGTGGAGACGACCCTAACGCGGTGGTTGTTGCTGTCGGCGATGTAGATGGAGCCGTCGGATGCTATTTCGGCACCGTGAGGACGGTCGAGTCCGGCCTCGGTTGCGGGTCCGCCGTCGCCGTGGCCGCCAAGCTGTCCGCCTGCGATCGTGGTCACGAAGCCTGTGCCTCGATCTATGCGGCGAATGGCGTGGTTCTCAGTGTCGGTAACGATGATGTTTCCCTGGGCGTCGCAGCGAATCCCCTTGGGTCCATTCCAGGTGGCGGCAAGGGCGTGTCCACCATCGCCTGAATAGCCGCGTTCGCAGGTATCGCCTGCCAGAGTACGCATCAGGCCGTCCGCGCCAACCATGCGGACTCCGTTGCCCTCACGCTCAGCAATGAATACGTTGCCAGAGCTGTCCATGCAGACCGCACGGGCTCCGAGGATGCCGGCCTCACGTGCGGGTCGGCCGTTGCCGGAGCGCTCCTTCTCGCCGGTGCCGGCGAAGGTGTCGATGATGCCAGTCGAGAGATTGAGGCGTCGAATCCGCTGGTCCTGGATGTCGGCGATGAGCAGTCCACCGCGATTGTCGAGGAAGCAGTCGTTAGGCTCGCGCATCTGGGCCTCGTGGCCGGGGCCACCGTCGCCGGAGTAACCCATCTCACCTGTGCCTGCGACGGTCATGATGATGCCTGTCTCGCCATCGACCTTCCTGACGACGGTGTTGAGTCTGTCCACAATGTAGACGCTGCCGTCGGGCGCGATGGCGAGCGAATATGGCTCGTACATGGTGGCTTCAGTGGCGGGACCGCCATCGCCGGTGTAACCTTGCTCTCCTGTGCCTGCGATCGTCGTAATGATCCCGGTGGCAGCATCGATACGTCGGACTATATGGTTGGTGGCCTCGCAGACGTAGAGGTTGCCTGCGGCGTCGAAGGCGCACATGAATGGCTCACGCATTACGGCGGCGTTGGCGGGTCCTCCATCGCCAGAGTAGCCTGCCTCTCCGGTGCCTACGGCGGTGGTGATTGTTGGTGTTGCGGAGGATGACATAGGTGCTCCATATAGCCGATCAAGCTTGATTCAGTGGCTGAATTTCTCGCTCATGCGAGAGGTTAACAACAACCCTGGGTTCCGGCCTCCGACGGAACGACGGGAGGAGTGCTGCGCGATTCCCTAAGAGTAGGGCTGCCCGTAGTGTTCGGAGTGGGCGATCTGGGACAGGGGCTTTCGGTTCTTGACTCCCTGGCTTCCATCGTTGCCGTCCAGACGGTAGCCAAACGGCAGGACCGTAACCAACTCGAACGAGTCCGGGATTCCGAGCAGTTGCTTGACCTGGCTGTTCTGCTCTGCGATGCGAAGTCCGACGAAGCAGGTGCCGAGTCCTTCCTCCCAGGCCACAAGCTCGATGTTCTGCGTGGCGCGGCCGGTGTCGAGGTCGGCTCGGTCGGCGCTCTCCATGGCAATCGCGATTGCCATCGGAGCGTTGGCGATGAAGCGGCCGGATGAGGCGATATCCCCTAGCTTGGCGAGAGTGTCCTGATCCCTGATGACGATGAAGTGCCATGGCTGGAGGTTGCGGGAACTGGCGGTCCACTGCCCGGCTCTGACGAGCTTGTCGACGATCTCGTCAGGTACGGGATCCGGCTTGAATTCGCGGACGGTGAGTCTTGTTCTGACAGCTTCGTAGACGTCCATTTGGAGGCCTCCTGTGTGGGTTCTCATGAAAGGATACACGGGAATGCGCCGTCGTGCCGGGCTGGACGATGCGTGGGCTGGCTCGTACAATCGCGGCGGCTTTTGAGCCTTGAGGGGGCACGTCTTGGTTTCAGACAACATGCGGCCTGAAGAGGCGGGGAACAGGAACACGATCCTGGGGGTGATGTCGGCCGGGCATGGGGTGGCGCACCTTTACGACCAGGGCGTACCGGTGATGATGCCTTCGATCTCGTCGCACTTCGGTCTGAGCACGCTGCAGATCACCGTTCTGCTCGCGCTGAGATTCATCGGGTTCGGAGTCGTAAACATCGGCGGTGGGCTGGTGGTGGACATGCTCAAGCGACACTGGGGCATCATGCTGACGGGCTGCATGGTGGGTGCTGCCATCTTCTTTGCGCTACTCGGCGCGTCTCCAGGTTACATCGTGCTGATACTCGTTGTGCCTCTTGTGTCGATTCCCGGTGCGTTGTGGCACCTGCCCTCAGCGGCGTCGCTCTCGCAAGTGTTCGCGGACCGTCGTGGGTTCGCAATCTCGATACACGGGCTGGGCTCCAACCTGGGCAACATGGTGGGACCAGTGGTGGCCACAGGGCTGCTGGCGGTGCTGACCAAGTGGCGTGGGGTGAGCGTCGGAGGCGCGACTGTCATTCCAACCTGGATTGTCCCAGTCGTACTCAGGAGTTGGCGTGGCGTCATGTATATCTACGTCATCCCTGCCCTGGTCATGGGCGTGCTGGTGTGGATCTTCCTGAGGCACGTCGGTCGGATCGGTTCAGTGCAGACACGGAGCCTGTCCGAGCAGCTTAGGGAGTCTGTCGGCATCATGCGGCATCCTGGCGTAGTGCTGCTGGTGGCTGCGGCCATGCTGAGAGGCGTAGGTCTGGACTCGGTATTTGCGTGGACGCCGTTCTACCTGACGGAGTCGCTGGGCAAGGAGGACCTCGACTACGGCTTCCACTACGCGCTGGTCTCGGGGATGGGGATAGTTTCGGCGCCGATCCTCGGATACCTGTCGGACCGATACTCTCGGAAGGCGGTGATGGTGCCAGGGTTCTTCCTCGCTGCTGTGATCTCGCTCGTAACCGTTGCTGCCGGAGATGGGATACTGCTGACTCTGGTGCTTGCGGGAACGGGATTGTTCAGCTTCGCGCTGCATCAGATAGTGCAGGCAGCGGTGCTGGACGTCGTCGGGAGAGGTACTGAGGCCACAGCGGTTGGCCTGATCTTTGGGCTGAACGGGATACTCGGAGCGGTGTCGCCGTTCCTCGGGTATTTCGTTATCGAGAACTTCGGCGGGTACGGGTCGGTGTTCTACTACTCGGGGATACTTACGGCTATCTCGGCTGTGCTGGTGATTCTCGCGCCGATGAAGGCGCTGCCGGTGAGGGAGTAATGCAAGTGGATCAGGTTACGTAGGGATCGGGGGTCCTTCGACAGGCCCAGGGCGAACGAATTGTCGGCTTACCTAACCCTGTCAGCCATGGCTGAGTGTATCCACGATGGTGGCCAGGGGTACGTCTTCCTGGGTGCTGTTGGACAGGTCTCGCAGGGCAGCGACGCCGTTGGCGAGTTCGTCGTCGCCAATGATGAGGGCGTGGGTCGCGCCTGAGTTGGAGGCGTAGCGAAGCTGGGCCCTGAGACCCCTTGGGGGCGCCAGTGTGGCCGCAATGCCGGCTGAACGCAAGTCGGAGGCGATGCGGACTCCGGCGGTCTTGGCTGCGTCGCCGAGGTGGACGACCATGACCCGGGTACGTTCACTGCCGTCGACCTGTACGTTCTGGCTCTTGACGTTCTGGATGACTCGTTCGAGTCCCATGCCGTAGCCGATGCCGGGGGTTGATCTGCCGCCAAGCTGTTCGATCAGGCCATCGTAGCGTCCGCCGCCAACGATGGTCACCATCCTGCCCTCTTCAGGGGGCGCGATCTCGAATACGGTGCGGGTGTAGTAGTCGAGGCCGCGCACAAGGCGGTGGTCAACCTGGTAGTCGAGGCCGGTCGCTTCCAGGTAGCGACGTAGGTCGCCCCAGTGAGTATCACAGTCAGAGCATAGGTGGTCCGCGCTGGCGGGCGCTTCGTCGACGAATGGCTGGCACTGGTCGTTCTTACAGTCCAGAAGTCTGAGTGCGTTTCGGTCGATACGGCGCTCGCAGTCCTCGCAAAGTGAGTCACGGTGACCGGAGTAGTAGGTCCTTAGTCGTTCGATGTAGGCAGGTCTACACTCGGGGTCGCCGATAGAGTTGATGGTGAGCGACAAATCGGAGAGGCCTACCTGTTCCAGGAAGCGCCAGCCGACCTCGATGACTTCGGCGTCGACGCTGGCGTCGGGCTCGCCAATGACTTCGATTCCGAACTGGGTGTGCTGCCGGTAGCGGCCGGACTGGGGTCGCTCATATCGAAAGACCGGGCAGATATAGAATAACCTGACCGGTTGAGTCATGTTTTGCATGCCGTGCTGCAGGTAGGCGCGGCAGACGGGAGCAGTCCCCTCGGCGCGGAGCGTGAGCATGTCGCCGCCGCGGTCCTCGAAGGTGTAGGTTTCCTTTTCGACTATGTCCGTGGTCGACCCTACTCCCCGCTCGAAGAGTCCGGAATCCTCAAATACAGGCGTATCTATGCGATGGTAGCCGAACCGGGTGGCGACTTCCTCTGCCGTTGAACGGACGAAGCTCCAGTATGCCTCGTCTTCGGGCAGCACATCGGATGTTCCTCGCGGGGCCTGAAACTGCAACTCGAAACTCCCTGCTTTCAATTGTGAAGCATTGTACTATAATCACTTAATCAGGCTGATGGTCTGGGACTTGGTCTTGGCGTTGCAAGAAGTGACTTGTGCCAAGTCTGGAGATTCACCCTCACCCCAACTCTCTTCCTGAGGGAGAGGGAGCTTTCGTTCCACGAGGGTGACGCAAGTCCACGTCATGCAGCCATGTTGCCGGGGAGGTCCAACAGTGCTGGAAACGCTCTTGATGAAGGCCAGGGAGTACCTGCCTGAGGAGCGTCTCGGAGTTGTGGAAGAGGCATTTCACTACGCTGCCGAGGCGCACAGCGGCCAGATGCGGAAGTCAGGCGAGCCGTTCCTGGAACACCCCTTTCAGACTGCCATGGTCCTGGCCGACCTGAAGTTGGACCCCGATGCGCTGGCTGCCGGACTGCTCCATGACGTGGTAGAGGACAGCCCGGACGTACTGATCGGAGATATCCAGGGCAGGTTCGGTAACGACGTGGCGCGCCTGGTTGACGGCGTGACCAAGTTCACCGAGGCCGAGCTAGTCGCCGCAGGGGCAGTTGGCACGCAACAGGCGACGAGAGCACAGGCTGAGACCATCCGCAAGATGCTGATGGCGATGGCTGAGGACATCAGGGTCGTACTGATCAAGCTGGCCGACAGGCTCCACAACCTGCAAACGATCCGGCACCTTCCGGAATCCAAGAGGATAGAGAAGGCGCAGGAGACACTTGACATCTATGCCCCACTCGCGCACCGGCTGGGAATCTGGGAGATCAAGTGGCAGCTCGAGGATATGGCCTTCCAGCAGCTCAACCCTACCGAGTACAAGGAAATCTCGCAGCGTCTGAAAGTGAGGCGGGAGGAGCGAGAGACCTACATCGCAGAGGCGAGGGCGATCCTCGATGCGGAGCTTGCCAGGACATCCATTAGAGCGGATGTTTTTGGCAGGCCAAAGCACCTGTTCTCGATCTACAAGAAGACCGGCAAGTACGCCCGTCAGAACAAGACAGTGGACGACATAAACGACCTGTTCGCCCTCAGGGTGCTCGTCGACTCCGTGGCAGACTGCTACGCCGCGCTGGGCGTGATTCACAGCAGGTGGCATCCCGTTCCCGGTGAATTTGATGACTACATCGCGAACCCTAAGGAGAACCTGTACCAATCGATTCATACGACTGTGATCGCAGAAGACGGCCATCCCGTCGAGATACAGGTGCGGACCCACGAGATGCACCAGCTTGCGGAGTACGGCGTCGCGGCGCACTGGCTCTACAAAGAGGGCACGGGCGCAGGAGACCCGTTTGAACAGAAGATGGTGTGGCTACGGCAGATCATGGAGTGGCAGAGAGACGTTGCCGAAGCCGAGGACTTCGTCGAGTCGCTCAAGACCGATATCTTCCAGAACCAGGTCTTCGTCTACACCCCTGTCGGTGAACTCAAGGAGTTGCCAAACGGCTCGACGCCACTTGACTTCGCTTTCAGAGTGCACTCGGACCTTATCTTCAGGTGCATCGGCGCGAAAGTTAACCAGAAGCTGGTGCCTCTGACCTATCAACTCAAGAACGGCGATACATGCCAGATCCTGACTTCCAAGACGGTACGCGGGCCGAGTCTCGACTGGCTGAACGAGGACCTGGGCTACATCAAGACTAACTCGGCGCGGTCGAGGGTGCGGCAGTGGTTCAAGCGTCAAGAGCGTTCGGTCAACATCCAGAGAGGTCGGGACCTGTACAACCGGCACATCCGCAGGTTGACGACCGCGCCTGACGACCAGGTCGCAGGAATGATGGGCATCGCCGGGCTGGACGACTTCCTGTCAGCCCTGGGCGACGGTTCAGTTTCAGTTACCCAAGTGGTCAACAAGCTAAGCTCCCGTGAGAAAGAGGCCGAAGAAGAGGTCCACCGCCAGCAGGAACTCGGGCTGCCGATCAGTCCCAGCACGGGCATCGAGGTGCTCGGTGTGGGCGACCTGCTGATGTCGATGGCGCGCTGCTGCAACCCCATCAACGGCGACGAGATCATCGGCTACATCACGCGGTTCAGGGGAGTGACAGTTCACAGAAGGAACTGCCCGAACATCCTGCACGAAGACGAGCCTGAGAGGCTTGTGCCGGTGTCGTGGGGGAAGACCGAGGTCAAGTACCCGGTGCGAATTCAGGTCAGAGCAATGGACAGGGTCGGTCTCTTGAGGGACGTGACATTCGTGGTGTCCGGCGAGAACGTCAACATTGCGTCATGCGTGTCTGAGGAGTATGACGGCATTTCAATTGTCACGCTTACGCTACACGTTAGTGGCATCGATCAGCTCAGCAGGCTGTTCTTCAGGCTCGAAGCGATCAGGGGAGTAATGACAGTCACCAGGAGCAACGTGTGATTTAGACGACTCGAATGGGATGTCTCAAACCTGATACAATTATCCGTCGTCAAGCACACACCTAACGGAGAAACACAATTGCCTTCAGCCAAGTCGAATCGAGCATCACTGCGCAAGCGGGACAGGAACCTGCCAATGCGGTCACGTGCGAAGACTCACATAAGGAGCGCACGGAGACTTATAGACGACGGTGACCTGGATGCTGCCGACACAGCAGTAAAGTCAGCCGTAGTTGCACTGGACAAGGCTGTCGCCAAGGGTGCGCTTCACGCAAACAATGCATCCAGGCGTAAGTCGAGGCTGATGAGCCAGCTCAGCCAGGCCAGGAACGGGTAGCTCGCCCATTTGAGGGACGAGGCAAATGCCCTTACACTAGCAACCTGAGGTTTCACCCTCACCCTGAGGGAGAGGGGCTTCAGCTAGCAATACAGAACAATCAGCAATTGAGAGTGGACTAGATGCTCAAGATTCGACTCAGGAGAACAGGTGCACGGCACCAGCCCAGCTACAGAGTGGTTGTAGCTGACGCAAGGGCTGCCCGAGATGGCGCCTTTGTGGACCATCTTGGCCACTACAACCCTCGGACTGAGCCGCCGACGGTCGTCATAGACGAAGAGAAGGCGCTCAAGTGGCTCAGGCAGGGCGCACAGCCGTCCGATGCGGTCAGGCAGTTGCTGACAACCCTGGGCACCTTGGACAGAGTCAAGGCCGGGGCCGAAACTGAGGCTGCGGCCGAATGAAAGAGCTGGTCGAATTCATCGCCAAGTCGATTGCCTCCGAACCTGACGAGGTCAGAGTCACCGAGGAAGAGGACGAGGACGGTCGCATAATCGTCAAGCTCGAAGTCGCACCAGACGACAAGGGCAAGGTAATCGGCCGCCAGGGGCGTGTTGCCCAGTCGATGAGACACCTCATTCGAGTTGCAGCGGTAAAGCAGGGCACACGAGCCACACTCGAAATCGTCTGAGGACATTACCGATGCCTGCGCGGTCCCGTTCAAAGAAGTCGCCGGGCACGGAGCCTAAAAGACGTACACCCAAGCCTGCACGAAGTCGCAAGACCGAATCGAAGCGCGTCCCAGAACCACCCGATGGGCATGTTGTCGTTGGGCAAATAACAGGATCGTGGGGACTCAGGGGCGACGTCAAGGTCCAACCGCAGTCCGACTTTCCCGGGCGATTTTCTGAAGGGTCGGTGCTTTACATAAATGGCACACGTGACAGCATCGAGGCATCCCGACTATATCGTGGGGGTTATGTGATCCGCCTGTTCGGTGTGACCGACAGGACTAAGGCAGACTCCATGCAGGGCTTGCTGCTCACCGTTCAGGAAGACGAGATCCCCACTCTCCCTGAAAACACCTTCTACCACTTCCAGTTAATCGACATGAAGGTGTTCAGCGACGAGGGAGAAGCGCTAGGCACCATAGTGGAGATACTCGATACCTCGGCGAATGACGTCTATGTCGTCAGGGGTGATGAGGGCCCTGACCTGCTGATTCCAGCGATTCGCGAGACAGTGCTGGATGTGGATGTGGAGGCCGGGCGAATGACGGTACATCTGGCTCCGGGGCTGCGTTGAGGTTACCTAATTCTAGCCTAGGGGGCACGCGGGATTCTCACACTCCTCCAAGTTACAGGAGGATTGGTAATTCTACGTTTCACCCTCACCCTAGCCCTCTCCCTGAGGGAGAGGGGAACTAATCTTCGCCCGCCTATGCTCGACTGAATGCGAGGGATCTGCATCAGCACCAAAGCAAAAGGCCCCGGTACTAGACCGGGGCCTTCGCTTTAAGCTTGGTAGCTTGGCTTAGTTGTCGTCAGCTGGTACCAGTGCATCCAGTCTGCTCCTGACAATAGCCCGCAGCTCCTTGACTCGGTTGAGGTGAGGCGTCTGCCCGCCCTCTTCAGACTTGTCATAGATCTTGTCGCCATCGACGAATACCTGAAGTACTCCGCCGACGCCGGGCTTGACATCTATCGATACGTCCTTACCACCTTCTGCCACGAACTCGTTGACCATCCAGGCCGCAACTCCGTGGTACTGTCAAGGAACGCAGTAGATGATCTCAATGTCCATTCTGCCTTCACCAGCCATCCGACACCTCCTGTAGAATACTTGGCTCAAGACATATTTATGAGGCCATAAAGACCTCTTATATCTTGAACCATTAGTTACAGTCGCAAGTTATCACAAAGGAGACTTTGTGTCAACTACCGCAGGGATCAGTATCGAAACTTGTGAAAACCCTTACGTGGGCCAGATTGGTGGCCTCTTTTCGAGGAAAGCGTGGATTCCCTCGATGGCATCGGGGTGCTGGAGGTTGTCAACCATGACTTTCTGGGACACTTGGTAGGCCTCAGGACGGTCAAGAGACATCTGACGGTAGAAGGCTGACTTTCCCATGGAGACCGTGCTTGTGGGCGCCGATGCGACCTTGCGTGCAAGGGACAGCGTCGCCTCCTGTAATACTTCAGCCGGAACCACGCGGTTAACCAGCCCGTTATTCATGGCCTCCTGAGCGGGGACAGGTTCACCGGTCAGGAGCATCTCCATGGCGACCTTAGCGTGTACCGCCCTGCCGAGGGCCACGGCAGGCGTCGTACAGAAGAGACCGATGTCGACTCCAGGGGTTGCGAAGGCGGCATCCTCTGAGGCGATGGCGAGGTCGCAGGTCGCCACGAGTTGACATCCGGCTGCAGTGGCCAGGCCCTGAACACTTGCAATCACCGGCTTTGGGAGGAGACGGATCGTCTCCATGAGCCTGGTGCAAAGTGCGAACACGAGCGTCTGGTCTTCCCTGTCCCCTTCTGCCAACTCGCTGAGGTCGTGCCCAGAGCTGAACACCGGGCCATTAGCCGCGATTACCACGACCCTAACATCTGAAGACTTCTCGGCTTCAGCCAAACACTGCAACAGTTCTCCCATCATCTCGGACGACAAGACGTTTCGACGGGTGGGATCGTTGAGCGTCAGGGTGGCGATGCCTTCCTGCACGTGCCGGGTAACCAATGGGCCGGTCAATGGCGCATCCTTTCGGTCGTATGGGTGTTTCGATTATACATCGAGACGATTGATAGAATGGTCAAGGCAATCTAGGAAACGAAAGGAAGTCGTGTGGCTCAGTCAGAAACTACAGTTAGCATCGAAGGCCAGAAATGGTTGATCAATGGTGAACCAACTCATGCAGGCAGGGAGTACCGTGGCTGGCGGATCGAGGGGCTGCTACTGAACAGCCGGATGGCTAACGCGATCTTCGACGATTCCAACACTCTAACTCAGTTCCTGTGGCGCTACCCTGATACTGGTGAATGGGACGCGGACCGCAACACGGATGAGTTCTCCGGGCGACTGGCTCACTACAGGGGACATGGGCTGGACGCGGTAACCGTCAACCTACAAGGGGCGGCACCCTTCGGATACTACAGACAGCATCTGTTTCGAGAGATGCTTGACGATCTAGGGGTCTCCTACAGCGACGAGGAACTCTGGGCCGGTCTGCCGAGCCCTGATTCACAGCCGTGGCACAACTCGCCACTTGGAGCAGACGGCTCCATGGAATCCAGTGGTCACCTGGACCGGCTGACAAGGATTCTGAAGCGTACCGACGAACTCGGTATGGTCGTTGTCCTGGGTATCTTCTACTTCGGGCAGGATGAAAGGCTTGAGAGCGAGGCGGCCGTCTGCCGGGCAGTCGACGAGACCTGCCGGTGGGTGCTTGAGAATGGCTGGCGGAACGTGGTTATCGAGATCAATAACGAGTGCAACGTACAGAGGTACGAGCACGAAATCCTGCAGCCGCACCGAGTCCACGAGCTCATCGAGCGTGCGAAAGGGCATAGTGCCGGAGGCGAGAGGCTGCTGGTTGGCACCAGCTATGGAGGCGGGAGAGTGCCCGACGACTCGGTGTGCGAGGTCTCGGACTTCCTGATGCTGCACGGGAACGGGGTTACGGACCCTGCCAGGATCGCTGAGATGGTGGATGAGACGAGAGCGCTGGAGAGCTACACTCCCAAGCCGATCATGTTCACCGAGGACGACCACTTTAACTTTGATGAGCCGTTTAACAACTTCACCGCCGCGCTATCGCGGGGAGCGGGTTGGGGATACTTCGACCCGGGGGCCGGGGCCGGTGGACAGTCGGCATCTGGAAATTACACTGACGGATACCAAAACGTCCCTATCAACTGGGGCATCAACACGCCACGAAAGAGAGCCTTCTTCGACCTGCTCAGAAAGGTGACCGGAGCTTAGCCATGCCAACCACAGCGCCATACGGATCCTGGAAGTCCCCGATAACGACTGACCTGATAGTCGAAGGCTCAGTCTCTTTGGGTTCGATGCAGATCGACGGAGACGACCTTTACTGGGTCGAAATGCGACCGCAGGAGGGCGCTCGGAACGTGATAGTCCGGCGCACTCCCGGGGGCGAAGTCAACGACGTGACACCAGCTCCCTACAACGTGCGTACTCGTGTCCATGAATACGGTGGACTGTGCTTCTGGGTGAAAGACGGCGTGGTGCTGTTCTCCAACTTTGCTGACCAGAGAGTCTACCGGCAAGAGCCGGGGGGACAGCCAGAGCCGATCACACCGGTGGGCGTGGACCTGCGGTACGCCGACGGGGAGATCGACGCTGGAACCGGCAGGCTGGTCTGCGTCAGAGAAGACCACCGCAACGCAGACCGGGAGGCGGTCAACACCATCGTCGCGCTTGATGTCACGGACGGAGGCGAGGGTGAGGTGCTCGTCATCGGCAGCGACTTCTACGGGTATCCGTCAGTCAGTCCTGACGGTTCACAGATGGCGTGGCTTTCGTGGGACCACCCAAACATGCCGTGGGACACCACCGAGCTGTGGGTCGCCAGCGTTCAGGGAGACGGCACACTTGGCGACCTCGTAAAGATTGCCGGTGAGGAAGGCGAGTCGGTCTTCCAGCCTGAGTGGTCACCGGATGGGACACTCTACTTCGTGTCAGACAGGACGGGATGGTGGAACCTGTACCGATGTAGGAGCGGTCATATAGAGGCAATGGCGCCGATGCAGGCAGAGTTTGGAGCGCCTGCATGGGCCCTTGGCACAAGAACCTATGCGTTTGAGTCGGCTGACAGGATCGTGTGCAAGTACGTGGAGAACGGCTTCTGGAAGCTGGCGACGATTGACACTCGGACGACTCAGTTCACGCCTGTTGAGTCTCCGTACACCGAGATGTCCCGTGGCGACATCGTGGCCGGGAATGGACATGCGGCACTGGAGGCAGGGTCGGCAGCCCTACCCGACTCCCTGGTCTCACTCAACGCTGACACCGGGGCGATAGCGCCGCTAAAGCAATCGCGAGCCGTCCCTGTGGACGATGGGTACATTTCCGAGCCGCGCTCAATAGAGTTCGAGACCACTGGCGGAAAGACCGCCTATGCCTACTATTACTCAGTCAAGAACGCTGACTTCGAAGGGCCTGACGACGAGAGGCCTCCGCTGCTTGTGGTTAGCCACGGAGGGCCGACAGGGTCGGCATCGACATCGTTCAACCTCTCGTACCAGTTCTGGACCAGTCGCGGCATCGCTGTGGCTGACGTCAACTACGGTGGGAGCACTGGTTACGGCACCGAGTACCGCCGAAGACTCAACGGTCAATGGGGAATCGTGGACATCGACGACTGCATCAACGCTGCGCTGTACCTGGTCGATGAGGGAGAGGTGGACGGTGACAGGCTGATGGTGCGAGGTGGCAGCGCCGGTGGCTACACGACACTTGCATCGCTTACGTTCAGAGACGTGTTCAAAGTGGGGGCAAGCTACTACGGGGTGAGCGATCTCGAAGGGCTGGCGACTGAGACCCACAAGTTCGAGTCGCGCTACCTGGACTCGATGGTTGGGCCCTACCCTGAGCGTCGCGACCTTTACGTGGAGCGTTCACCCATACATCACACTGACCAGCTCTCGTGTCCGATTATTCTGCTGCAGGGCCTGGAGGACAAAGTCGTTCTGCCCAACCAGGCAGAGGTCATGGTGGATGCGCTGCGGGACAAGGGACTGCCTGTCGCTTACCTGCCTTTCGAGGGCGAGCAGCACGGGTTCCGAAAGTCGGAGAACATCATGCGGGCGCTCGAGGCTGAGCTGTACTTCTACGCTCGTATCCTGGGATTCGAAGTGGCAGACGAGATCGAGCCAGTGGAGATCGAAGGGCTGTAGACTGCCGGGAACTCTGAGAGCATAGACGTGTCCGTCGGAGGAACCGAAGAACACAACATCATCGACCACTCTTGGAGACGAAGAAACGCTGCCTTCGGTCGCGTATCGCCACTGTAAGTTGCCAGTCGTGGCACCAACGGCGAATAGGTGGTTGTCGAAGGAGCCGAAGTAGACAACTCCGTCCACGACGGCTGGAGATGACTCTATTCGGCCGCCTGTTTGATGTCGCCAGATGACCAGTCCAGTCATGACGTCCAGTGCGTATAGGTATCGGTCTCTGGAGCCGACGTACACGACTTCATCTGCGACACGAGGGGAAGAGACCACCCAATCCCCGGTCTCATACCGCCAGACCTCGCGACCTGTACTGGTGTCGACAGCGTACACGTGGTCATCACAAGAACCGAAGAAGACCTTTCCATCGTGGATAGCTGGGGATGAAAACACGACCCCGTCGGTCCCGAAACGCCACTTAGTTCTGCCGGTTGATGCCTCGATGGCGTGCAAAGAACAGTCATTGGAGCCAGCGAAAAGGACCCCTTCGACAACTCTGGGAGAGGACATCACCCAATCTTCAGTCGCATTGCGCCAGATGATTTCACCGGTTGCAGCGCTCAGGGCGCTAAGGTTGTTGTCGGTGGAGCCGATGTAGACTACTGCTTCCGCAATAGCAGGAGACGAGAAGACGCCTTCGCCGAGCTGCGTTTGCCAGTGGACTTCTCCACTTAAGGCGTCGAGAGCGCAGACAGGTCCTTGCCAGAACCCGACATAGACCACTCCATCAACAACGCGGGGTGAGGCATAGACCTTCCCCCCAGCACTGTGTGTCCAGCGGGGTTCACCAGTTTCTGAATCGAGTGCCAGCAGGTTACCGTCTTCTGAGCCGATGTACACAATGCCATCCGAGATGGCGGGACTGGAAGAGACGACATCGGCTGTCCGGTACTTCCAGATAAGCTCGGCGTTCTGCATTCAGCCCTTCCTTGCACCTACTAGCCGTCAGCCAGACGGCGGACCATGTCTTCGTCCAATTCGACGCCAAGACCGGGGCCAGTTGGAACGGCGATGTGTCCATCCACGACCTGCAGGGGCTCCTTGAGGATGGGCCACTCGTCACGGATCGAGATCGGCTCGATGTTGTACTCCTGAGAGTAAGGGACCATCGCGCTCGCGGCGCAATAGTGCAGGTGGGCAACCGTGCTCAGGATTGGCTGGGTGTTGTGGACGGTGATAGGAATGTTGAACGCTGATGCGAGGGCGTCGATCTTCAGGAACTCGGTGAAGCCGGGAACCTTGACTATGTCGGGCTGGATGATGTCCACCCTGCCCTTGAGTATCAGGTCTCGGTACTCGTGGTGGGTGTAGATCATCTCACCTGAGGCGATTGGGATTGTCAGAGCATCTGCGATCTGTGCCAGTCCTTCGAGGTCCTGGGCTGGACGAGGCTCCTCGAAGTGGAAGACACCCAACTGCTCCAGGGCTGCGCCGATCTCGATCGAGTGGTGAACTGAGAACGCTCCGTTTACATCGACCAGAATGTCGATGTCGTCCCCGACGGCGGCTCTCACCTCCGTGACGGTGTCCACTGTCTGGTCTGCGGGATGATCGATGGCGCCGGGGACCGCGCTGTGCAGCTTGTAGCCCGTGTAGCCCTGTTCGACGAAAGAAGCCGCGCGTCTGCCCTCATCAAGTGGATTGAGGTCACGGCGCATGGAACTGGCGTATACCGGGATGCTGTCGCGGCGCGCTCCACCGAGGAGGTTAGAGATCGGGACGCCGAATGCCTTTCCCTTGATGTCCCACAGCGCGATGTCGAGTCCGGCGATTGCGCAGAAGATCGCGCCGCCCATCTCCACCGCAGAGCCGGCTCGCATCATGTCTTCGAAGCGAGGAGTAGTCTCGCGCGGGTCCTTCCCGATGATCGCGGGGGCAAGATGATCGTCTATCAGGGTCTTCGTCACGGACGGCTGCCGGCGGAAGCACTCTCCGATTCCCGTTATGCCCTCATCAGTGTGTATCCATACGAATGGGAAATCGCCGCTGAGGATCCTGCATTCAACTGATGTAATCTTCATCAGCTTCCTCCGTTGATCTTTTCATTGGGAAGTGTTCGCAGTGTGCCCGGACAGGATATCAGGCTCGCGAATTGTTCGGCGGGTCGGCAGTCATGCTCTGCTACAATTGGCTCGCGAATTTTCGACATATCGACACATAGAGAACTGCGAAGGAGTTAATCACAATGGCGATGGAGAATATCTCACCTGGGCAGGAGGCAGTCCTGAAGGTGGAGGTCACCAAGGAACTGACAACTAACAGGATGGGGAGAGAGGGCGCTGACGTGCTTTCAACTCCACACCTGCTGGGACTGATGGAAAACGCCAGCATCCAGGCGACGGACCCGCACCTCCCAGAAGGGTACACGTCCGTGGGTTACGCAGTGGACGGTCTCAGGCACATCGCGCCGACCAGTGTTGGCGGTGTCGTCACGGTGCGTTCGGTGCTCACAGAGGTCGACCGCAACCGGCTTACATACGAGATCGAGGCCCACGAAGGCGACAAGCCGATCGGCAAGGCGGTCCACAAGAGGGCGGTCATTTCTTCAACAGGATAGCCCGGGTTGTCTCTAGAAGTGTCTGGATTTCTCGAAGGACTGAGGGTTCTTGACCTGAGCCACTGGGTCGCAGGGCCCTACGCGACCCGGCTGATGGCAATTCAGGGAGCCGAGGTCATCAAAGTAGAACGGCCCGACGGTGGCGATCCGGCCCGGCGTGTGGGCCCCTACCCTGACGATACACCCGACATCAACGCGGGTGCGCTGCACCTGTATCTGAACTCGTCCAAGAAGAGTATCACGCTCGACATTTCCACGGTGACAGGAAGGAAGATCCTTCAAGAGCTAGTGGAGTGGGCTGAGGTAGTCGTGGAGAACTTCCACCCTCGTGTCATGACATCGCTTGGGCTGGACTATGAGAGCCTGAGGGCGCAGAAGTCATCACTGGTGATGACCTCAATATCCAACTTCGGCCAGACTGGACCATACAGGGATTACGAGGCCAAGGAGATCAACCTGTATGCTGCCGGCGGGCTGATGTACATCACTGGCGACCCGGAGAAAGAGCCTCTGCAGATGGCGGCACGGCTGGCGCAGTATGGGGCTGGACAGAACGCGTTCGCGGGAACGCTGTCGGCCCTATGGCACCGGGACTCGACAGGTGAAGGTCAGCAAGTCGATGTGGCCATATCCGAGTACCTGGCTACGATTCTTGAGAATGCGCTGAGCATGTACTCCTACGCCGGTGCGAACTTCCAGCGCACTGGCAACCGTGGCTACGGACGTGCGGCGTGGGGGCCCTACCCGTGTCGGAATGGCTATGTCGGGGTTATTGCAGGGCCGGACCACAAGTGGCCCGAGATGGCTGAACTCATGGGTATCCCGGAGCTTGGCAACCCCAAGTTCGACGATCGAGCCGGGCGCGGGGAGAACGCTGACGAACTGGACTCGCTGATGCTTCCGTGGCTGATGGCACACGACAAGCGGGACATCTTCGAGCGGGCACAGAACCGGGGGCTTGCCTTTTCGTACGTGGCTACTCCTGAGGACATCCTGGGATGGGAGCACCTAGAGTCGAGGGACTACTTCGTGGAAGTTGAGCATCCGGGCGGTGAAACGCTCCGGCATCCTTCCGGGCCTTTCAAGACAGACGAAATGAAGTGGCGTCTTGAGTCCGCTCCGTCTCTTGGGGACCACAACCGGGAAGTCATCTGCGGCCTGCTTGGATACTCGAACACCGACCTGATCAGGTTGAGGGGGATGAAGGTCATATAGGTGTTGTAGAGGACTGGCTGTATAACGAGCAACCTGCAGTCAATCCGCCTTCACCCTCACCCCAGCCCTCTCCCTCAGGACTTACAGGGGTAGGTATTCGCAAACCGTCATTCCGGCGAAGGCCGGAATCCAGGGGAGGCGGATGTCCTTCGACAAGCTCTGGACGAACGAAGGGGCGGCCTACCTACACCTGTAAGCCCTGAGAGAGAGGGGGCACACTAAGGACTTACCATACCCGACAGGATTTCGTGGGAATTACGGGTCTTCCACACAATGAAGCAGCCGGGCCGAATGTGGTAGTCTCGAAACGGGGATTAACTCACTCGCTGGTGAAGAGAGGTCGAGATTGTATGTCCAACACAGTCCTCGTCGTCGAAGATGAACCCAACCTCCTGACTGCCCTCAAGTACACCCTTGAGCAGGAGGGGTATCACACCCTGACAGCTACAAATGGCGAGTCCGGGTTGAATATCGCGCAGTCGAATAACCCGGACCTCGTGATCCTCGACGTGATGCTTCCCAATCTCGACGGGTTCGAGGTATGCAGAATCCTCCGAAGGCACTCGGAAGTTCCCATACTGATGCTGACGGCACGCGGTGAAGAATTAGACCGTGTCGTAGGCCTCGAACTTGGAGCTGACGACTATGTGACCAAGCCGTTCTCCATGCGTGAGCTCCTGGCAAGGGTCCGAAATATGCTTCGCCGGTCTGCGCCACCCGCATCGGAGAACTCAGCAGATGAATCTGAGATCATCAGCTCCGGGAATCTGACGATAGACCTGGCGAGTCACTCGATCACACTGGAAGGTGAAGACCTCGCAATGAAGCCGCGTGAATTCTCCTTACTGGCGCTATTGGCCGCCAACAGGGGAAGAGCGTTCACGAGAGACCAGATCCTGGAACGGCTCTGGGGACACGACTACATCGGTGATTCACGGACGGTCGACGTTCACATCCGGTGGCTTCGCGAGAAGATCGAACCTGAGCCATCACAGCCCTGCCGAATCGTAACGATTCGTGGCGTAGGGTACCGATTCGACGGCTGATTGATGAACTGGCGGCAACTGTTCAGAGGAACTGCGGTCGCTTACATCGTTGCTCCGCTTCTGGCTTTCAGCGCCACCCTACTCTTCGCAGCTGGTCTGGGCCTCGACTGGGAGGTCTCCTTCAACAGGGCCATAGGGCTCATCGGACTAGTGTGTGGCGCAGCCGGTATTGCGGCAGCTGTTTACGTTCTTGTCGCATCCCGGAGAGAGCGGGCATTGATGCGTCAAGTGACTGAGGGCGCGAGGCGGATGGCAGAAGGGGAGCTGGGCCAGAGAGTGGTCTCGTCCCCGTCTCGCGAGCCCAACAGTCTGACCGAAGAGTTCAACAGAATGTCAGAGGTCATAGAATCCCAGGTGCGTACTTTCGAGGCCGAGAGGCGACAGATGGCTGTGGCGATTGACACGATGGGCGACGGAGTCATCGTAGTTGACTCGGAGACGACGGTGACGCTGGTCAGCCGTGCCGCGGAGTGGCTCCTGGGAATAAATGCACAGACTGCGAGGGGGCGCCCCCTCGCACAAGTCGTGAGAGATCCCGAGGTGCTCAACCTGGTCGCCGCTGCCTCGGGGACCCGCCAGATGCAGCGGGCAGAACTTGAGCTTCTGTACGAGCGCAGGTTTCTCGGGGTGATTGCCACGCCGGTATCCGGAAATGACCGTGAGGATGTTGTCCTAACCATTCGGGACGTAACGAGAGCGAGGCAGATAGAGACGACACGAAGGGAATTCGTGAGCAACGTCTCTCACGAACTGCGAAGCCCTCTGGCGTCCGCGAACGCGATGGTGGAGGTCCTGGAGTCCGGGGCGATCGATGACAGGGAAACGGCCTTCGACTTTTTGCAGAGGATACGGGGAGACGTGACCAGAATGACCTCCCTTGTGGACGAACTGCTGGAGCTTTCCAGCCTCGAAAGCGGTCAGATGCCTGTCCACCTCGCCCCAGTGAGCGTGGACGATGTGCTCGATGAGATAGCTGAGAGATTCCAGTTTGCGGCATCGTCGGACGGTATCGAGTTAATGTGTCACGCTCAGAAGGGGCTGCCCCATGTGATGGGCGAACAGCGCAGGCTGGAGCAAGTCCTTACGAACCTGGTGGAGAACGCACTCCGGTTCACGCCCAGCGGCGGCAAGATCACTTTGAACGCCCATCGGGATGGTGACTGGGTGGCCCTGACCGTCAAGGACACCGGAGTCGGGATACCGAGAGAGCACCTTCCGCACATATTCGAGCGATTCTACAAGGTGGACCGGTCACGAAGAGAACAGGGTACGGGGCTGGGCCTGGCAATCTCGAAGCACCTGGTTCAGGTGCAGGGTGGAGATATAAGCGCCACGAGCGTCGAGGGGGAAGGCAGCGAGTTCAGGGTTAAGCTCAGAAGGGCGACTTGAACTACACGGAAGCAGTTCTGCTCGGCGCCCTGCAAGGCGTGGCGGAGTGGCTGCCTGTCAGTTCAGAGGGTCTGGTGACAGCAACCTACTCGCTGATTGCGGGCCGCAGCCTTTCCGAGTCGGTTGGGATTTCGCTCTGGCTGCATATCGGGACTGCATTCGCCGCATTGGCAGCGTTCCGAGCCGAGGTCAGACGGCTGGTTGGTGCCCTGTTTAGCTCGCCTCTCTCACTGGACCCAGTCTCGAAGTTCGTTGTCATGGCGACGTTGGTCAGCGCCCCAATCGGGATGGCGCTATTGCTGGGACTGGAAGAATTCTCACAAGTCGCGAGCGGACTCGCCATGGCAGCGGTTGGACTTCTCATGATGGTGACTGCCGGTGTGCTATACAGGGGACAGCAGCGGGAAGCGCGTGAGCGTGAGGAGGCAGGATGGCTGGACGCCGTACTCGCCGGCTTCGTGCAGGGGCTCGCGGCATCCGGTCTGACTCTCGCTGTCCTCCTTGGACGTGGCATCGACAGGCGAGACGCCATCACGCTGAGCTTTCTGATGAGCATTCCCGTCAGTGTCGGAGCGGGGCTCTACGCTGGCATCCGCACCAGCGCACACTCTTCGCCGGAGTCGGTCGTGGCATTGGTGGTAGCCGCACTGGTCGGGTTTGTGTCGATTAGAACGCTGATTGCACTTGCCGGACGAGTCAACTTCGGCTGGTTTGTAGCGATCGCTGGGGTCGTCATCATCGCAGGGGGTTTTTGGCAGGCACTTGGGTGAGTGCAGCAGTGCTAACCAGGCCTTATCAGCCCGCTAACACTCCGTTAAACATTGCTTAACTGTCTGTTGACCCGCTTCCGCTAGAGTTCTACTCCGAGTGCCCGTGCTGACCGGCCACCGCGCCAAAGGGAACCGGGCACACAAGCGAAGTGAACCAATCATTGCGGAGGGATGAGCGATCATCATGTTAAGTGAGATGCGAGCCAGGATATTTGACCTGCCGGGGCTGTTTGTCCTGGCAGTCCTAGTTGGAGCGCTGACAGTGGCGGCATGTGGCTCGGAAACGACATCCGAGACACCTCAGGCGCCAGCTCAGCCAGCGGCAGCCCAGCCAGCGGCACCAGCGGTGGCCGGGACAGGGGCGGCTCCTACACAGCCGCAGCAGCCCGCTTCGGCGATGCCCGCGGCGACCGCGCTGCCCCCGATGGTGGGAAGCGTTCCCACGCCTACCCAGCAGATGGTTCAGGAGCGAGCCAGGCTGAAGGGCACGATTGAAATTGACGGCTCCAGCACAGTGGCGCCAATCACAGAGGCGGTGGCTGAGGACTTCAGGGCCGTGGCTCCAGATGTTCTCGTAAACGTCGGGATCTCCGGCAGCGGCGGAGGCTTCAAGAGGTTCGTAGTCGGCGACACCGACATCTCCGATGCCTCCAGGCACATCAGTGAGAAGGAAGCCGCATCAGCCGAAGAGAACGGCATCGAATACTACGAGCTCCTGGTAGGTCTCGACGGCCTTTCGGTCTTGGTCAACCCGCAGAACGACTTCGTTGACTGCATGACGGTCGAGCAGCTCAACGAGGTCTGGAAGCCTGAGAGCA
>JAGWBK010000019.1 GCA_021295915.1 Dehalococcoidia bacterium | reverse complement strand
GGTTAGAGTTCCCCTGTGCGCTGCGCATCATGAACAGGAGGACCGCTCCAAAGAAGATCAGCGGCAGGAAGTTGAACAGCACTCCCAGCAACGACGAAAGTCCACTCTGTCCCCTCGAGATGATCTCGACATTCGATGTCGTAAGGTCCACACCACCACGCTGGAGGATCTCAACTATCGACGACCCGCTCTCCTTGCGGGATATCAGGGTCTCACCGGAAGTGGTGAGAATCGTCAGGCTGTCGCCTTTCACCTCTATCGTGTCGATATTACCTCGAGCGGTCATCGCATCTCCTGGTCGCCTCCTACAGCGCCAGAAAGCAGGTTCACAACGATCGCAACGATCGCCACCGTGATCAGTAGATAGATGAAACTATTTCTAAGCCGACGCGAGCCCATTCACCTCTCCAAGGGTATGTAAGTGCGTCAAACAAGGATGTCTGTTCATGCACACTACCTTCATCTTACATTACGTGGCGAGTGGCGGCAAAAGATTCCGGGGTCTTCTCAACGGGAAATAGGCGATATCATGACAGGACATGTGGGTTATAATGGGCCCCATCGAAGTCGCCGGAGATGAACGAGTGGCAAACGTCGACGCGAAGACATTTCGAGACACAGCTTCACCATTGGGACTGCTTGCCGATGAAGATCTGCTGGAAATGTACCGGCAGATGGTACTAGTCCGAACGCTGGACGAGCGCATCTGGATGCTGAACCGACAGGGCAAGGCCGCCATAGTCGCCTCGTCACAGGGGCACGAGGCGGGACAGATCGGCAGCGTCAGAGCGTTACAGCCTGGCAATGATCAGTTCTACATATACTATCGCGACCTCGCCGTCATGCTGACGCTCGGGATGACTCCCATTGAAATTATGTCCGGCTTTCTTGCCAAGGCAGGCGAGCCACTCAGCGGCGCCAGGCAGTTTCCAACTCACGGGGCATATCCTGAATTGGGCTTGGTTAACCTCTCCAACGTCGTTGGTACTCAGATACCGCAGGCTGTCGGCGCGGCACTATCGATAAAAATGCGGGGTGAAGACAAGGTCGTTATCACGTACTTCGGAGATGGCGCATCGAGCGTTGGAGACTGCCACGAGGCCATGAACTTTGCGGCTGTGCACAAGTTGCCCGTCATTTTCTTCTGTGAGAACAACAAATACGCGATCTCCGTGCCGCTTTCAAAGCAGATGGCAGTGGACAGTATCGCGTCACGCGCCGAAGGATACGGGATGCCCGGAATAGAAGTGGACGGCTGCGACATCGTCGCCGTGTTCGAGGCGACATCGCAGGCTGCCAGGCGTGCGCGGTCAGGACAGGGTCCAAGCCTCATCGAGGCGCACGTCGAGAGATACCTACCCCACACTTCCGATGACGACGATTCAAGGTACAGGGCATCCGCCGAGATCGAAGAAGCAAGGAAGCGCGATCCCCTAGTAGTGCTCTCAGCGCAGTTGCGCGAGATCGGCGTCCTGGCCGATGACCTCGACAGTGAGGTCAGGGCCGAGGCTCGCAGAATTGTCAACGGGGCCACGGACGCGGTTGAAGCTGCGCCTTACCCCGAGGTGGATGACTTCGGTGAGCACGTCTATGCGTCATAGTAATACCTCACGGAATGCAAAAGGCCATTTTACTGCTGCAAGATGAAGGGAGCGCCCAATAGCTGAGTTAAGTGTCATAGAAGCCGTGCGCGAGGCCATGCGCGAAGAGATGCGCCGTGATGACAGCGTGTTCGTCATGGGCGAGGACATCGGTGCCAGGGGCGGCGTCTTCCTTGCGACTGAGGGCTTCGTGGAGGAGTTTGGAGAAGCACGAGTCCTCGACACGCCACTCGCGGAATCGTCAATCGCCGCAATTGCTCTGGGCGCCGCGATGAACGGGATGAGGCCGATCGCAGAGATTGAATTTGCCGACTTCATCTGGCCAACATTCAATCAGATCGTTGGCGAGGCGGCCCGTGTACGCTACGGGACCAATGGAAGAGTCAGCGTTCCTATGGTGATGCGAGCGCCACAGGGCGGCGGGGTGCGCGGAGCACTCTATCATTCACAGAGTGCAGAAGCGTATTTCGCGCATACGCCCGGCCTAAAAGTTGTAACTCCCGCCACTCCTTACGATGCCAAGGGGCTGCTGAAGAGCGCGATCAGGGACAATGACCCCGTGGTCTTTCTGGAGCACAAGCGGACCTACAGACTGGTACGGGGCGAAGTTCCCGATGACGACTACACTGTCCCTATCGGGGTAGCAGACGTGAAAATGGCCGGTGAGGACCTGACCATAGTCACGTATGGTCTCATGGTCCACCACTGCCTCGAGGCGGCGCGAAAGGTCGCCTCAGAAGGCACAAGCGTGGAGGTCGTTGACCTCCGAACCGTGAGGCCTATCGATAGTCAGACGGTACTTGAGTCGGTCATGAAGACCGGGAAGGCGCTTATAGTTCACGAGGATACGAAGGCAGGCGGAATAGGCGCGGAGGTGGCTGGCATAATCTCGGAAGATGCTTTTGAGTACCTTGACGGTCCCGTTACCCGCCTGGCCGGGCCCGAGGTTCCAGCCATGCCATTCGCTCCCACTCTCGAGGCCGAATTCATGCTCAATACCGAAAAGATCGCGGATGCGATCCGTCGACTCGCGGCATTCTAGGCGAGAGTTTCTTACAAATGATTATCGAACTGCCACAGGTCGGAGAGTCCGTAACCGAGGGTGTGATCGGAAAGTGGCTCAAGTCCATCGGCGACAGAGTTGAACGTTACGATCCCCTCGTAGAAGTGGTCACTGACAAGGTGAACATGGAGATGCCATCTCCTGTTACTGGAACACTGACTGCGGTGCTCGTATCAGAAGGCGACACTGTCCCCATGGGTGCGCCGATCGCAGAGATGGAAGTAGCTGGGGAGACCCGGGTCGAGAACTCTCCGATGTCACAGGCTGAAGAGACCGCAGACGCCGCTCGACCAGCCCCAGACAGGATCGGAACACTTCTCAAGGACGTCACGCCAGTGGGGCCAACGGGCTCAGGCGGTCCAATCACCACCGGTGACACCAGCAAACCGGACAGGCCGGTCAAGCGGAGGCGATATTCGCCCGCGGTCCTGCGTCTGGCGGAAGAACGTGGAGTCGACCTTGCCCAGATCGAAGGCACCGGACTCGGTGGACGAGTCACCCTCAAGGACGTTCGCGGATTCATCGAGCAATCAGCTTCTGCGGTCGCGTCAACTGAGCAAACTCCCAGCCCGCTTACGAGCCTGTCAGACGGAGATGAGGAGAGAGTCCCTCTATCTCCCGTCCGTCGAATGATCGCTGAAAACATGGTACGGAGCGCAACTGAAATACCACAGGCGTGGACGCTCGTCGAGGTAGATGTAAGCGGCCTGATATCTCGAAGACAGGCACTTCGAGATGGCTTCCGGGAGCGAGAAGGTATCAACATAACCTACCTGCCCTTTGTCATGAAGGCAGTAGCGGAGTCGCTCAAGGAGAACCCACTGCTCAATTCGTCCTGGGACGGAGACGCAATACTGTACAAACGACGCATCAATATCGGCATTGCCGCCGCAGCCCCAGACGGCCTGGTTGTGCCGGTAGTTCACGATGCGGACACGATGAGCATTGCAGGCCTCGCCCGTAAGATTGACGACCTAACGACTCGTGCGCGGAGGGGACAGCTCAGGTTGGAAGACGTTCAGGGCGGAACGTTCACGTTGAACAACACTGGAGTCCTTGGGTCAGTGTTGAGTCAGCCTCTGGTGAATTTCCCTCAGGCGGCTATCCTGACAACTGAGGCAATAGTAAAACGCCCGGTTGTCGTGGGAGACGGAATCGCAATCCGATCGATGATGAACCTGTGCATGAGTTTCGACCACAGGATCATGGACGGCGCGGAGGCCAGCGCATTCATCAACTCCGTGAAGAACCGGCTGGAGTCCATCGGCCCTGATTCGGGCGTCTACTGATTCCGGCGATTTCTCGTTGGCATGACTACCCCCTCTGCACCCCCTTTGGAAGTGATCGAGTTGGGGCTAATGCCGTACAAAGAGGCATTGGACCTCCAACAACATGTGCACTCGCAGGTTGTCGAGGGACGAACGCCAGACACGCTGATTCTTCTGGAACACCCTCACACATTCACACTTGGCAGGCGCGGCCTTATTGACGACATCCTGATCGACCAGGCGGAGCTCGACCGGCTCGGGATAGACGTGTATCACACAGACAGGGGTGGCGAGGTGACGTACCATGGGCCAGGCCAACTGGTCGGCTACCCGATCATTGACCTCAGACGCTGGGGTGGCGGACCCCTGAAGTACGTCAGGGCGCTGGAGAGAACAATCTCAGGCACACTCGACCAGTTTGGAATCTCAGGAACGTCGGAAGGACATCCTACTGGTGTGTGGGTGGACGGCAAGAAGATTGCCGCAATCGGAGTGAAAGTAGCGCGTCGCGTTACTACTCATGGGTTTGCGTTAAACGTGTCGACAGACCTGAGTTACTTCAAACACATTGTACCCTGCGGCATGCCTCTCGCCCACGTGACTTCTATCAGTCAGGAAACAGTAGAAACCGCCCACGTGAGTGATGTAGCGTCAGTTCTTGTGCGAGAGTTCGGTCAGGTCTGCCGGTTCGCTCCAGAATTCTCAAAGGTATCGTATAATCCCGGGGAAACTGTCTCAGCGGCAAACTGAGGAGAACATCAGATGTGTACATATGTAACTGAACAGGCAAAGATTGACGGCAGCGGCAAGGGTCAGCGCGGCTGGTTCAAGCTGACCGATGCTAGGGTGTACTACGACCACCCCTTCCATTCGCAGGACGACCATACCCTCAATATCGACTTTGTGAATGAAGGTCTCGGACTAGATGCCCGCATTCCGGTCGAGCTAACAGCCGAGTCTGCGAGAGCCCTGGTTCAGGCCATCGAGGCCGCACTAAAGTCTGGCGAGTACCTGCATCAAGGATAGCGGTACTCGCGGATCCCTTTTACGAGCCACCAGACCAGGATAACCACTACGACGGAGATCGCCCCTCCGAGAATCATCGTGCGGTCAGCTCCTATCTGCTCTGACATGAAGCCGACTTCGAACGTCCCAAGATTGTTGGCAGTCATTGCACTGACTGAGTGAGCGCTCACCGCGCGTCCTCGCATATGGTCCGGGGTCGTAAGCTGCACTGTGGTCTGGCGCGTAGTCATGCCAATCGCGTCTGTCGCGCCAAGGCCGGCGATCAGCAGCGTTCCCAGCCACAGCGACGTGGAAAAGCCAAATGCAATTATGAGGATCGCGTACACCAGGGTGGCATAGAGAACCAGCATGCCTTTCGCTCTGAAATTCGCCAGAAACAGCACCGCGAACGTACCTACAACTCCTCCCAACGAATTAGCCGCAGTCATTACCCCAACTGCCCCTGGGCCCGCCTTGAACATCCTGTCCACGATGAGCGGCAGAATCTGCCTGTAGAAGCTAACGACAGTAACCCCGATGTCAAGCAGGTAGAGGCCAGGAAGTATTGGGTGCCGCATGACGTACACGGCACCCTCCCAGATACGTCTGAGGACCGATTCGTCACTTCCCCCTGACTCAACCGGCGCCACCTGCGTCCTGATCATCAGGGGCATCAGAGATGCCGGGAGTGCAAACAGGGCCGAAACGACAAAGGCGGCTGTGGCATCAAGGGTCTGCACCACCAGTGCAAAGGCGAGCGGGGCAGCAATTGCACCGATCTGAAATGTCGCCTGGTTGGATGTTACGGCGTGCATGAGATGAGATCTCGGGACAATGTTAGCCGTTATGGCCGAGCGAGCTGGTCCACCGAGGACGCTCGAGACACCCAGAACTGCGGTTACAGCATATATGTGCCACGGCGCGAGCCTGTCAGTGGCGGCGAGCACCGCGACCAGGGCCATAAACACGAAGGTGAAAGACTGCGCGACGGCGATCAGTTTCTTGCGGTCCCATCTGTCCGCTAATGCGCCGCCGTAAAGGATCGCCGGGAGCTGCACAGCGAGCTGCACGACACCAAGAAGACCGAGTTGCAGTCCAGAGCCCGTAACGTCGTAGAGCCATACGCCAGTGGCCAGCATCCGCATCTGCATTGTCATCAAGCCGCAAACGGACGAAATCCACAGAATACGGTAGTCCCGAAATGCAAATGCCGACCACGGTCGGATGGGACGTTCAGGCCCTCGACCCTCGCCACTTCGTCGGCGGCGCAGGCGGTCTAGTGCCACTTTGTTGCGTAAGTGATGTTGAACAAGTGAAAGGTCTTCATCTGGCGGCTGGCATTATACAGCAGGACCATGCAGGTAATCATCGCGAAAAGCGATACAGGAAGAAACGCCTCATACTTTAGTACTAAACCATATACATAGTCCGTCTGAGGCGAGAATAGGCCATACGTATACCTGTGAATCATGAAGTCTGGCGATGTGCCATTTCCACACCTCACTTAGAGTTGTATGCGAAGTCAATATTCAATGTGGATTTGGAAGGAACACATCATGTTGAGAATAGAGAGTAGTGAGAACTCAAGGATAATCAGAGGAGAGGGCATTTTCGCGGCCAGCAAGCTCGGAGTTGGCGCCGGCAACGCCGACAACGTCGCAGAGGGAGGCGAGAGGTTTCCACAGGTCAGGCTGCAACTTCGCGGGTGCGAAAGGTGCGGCGGCGGCGTGACAAACGAGCGGGACTGGGACGGCGACTACATTCGTTGCCTTCAGTGCGGATGGTACAAGGACGCCCCCGGAGACGCGGTCACCGACCTTGTGGATTCCGTGATGGCAAGGCTTCTCGAGGAGATGGAACAACCCCGTGCGAGCTGACCAGCAACTCGACATCCCCCTCCAATGACCCCCTTCTGCTCATGAAAGTGGAAGGGGGTCGCTGCTTTACCGGGCTCTGAGTCCACTTGTATACTCCCACTGACTTTGTAGACTCAGTCGTGTTGGAGGTTTACCCATCGAAGAGACTCGATTGCGGGCCGTGCTGGAGGCGCTGAAGAAGGGCGACCTGAACGTGGACGAGGTAGTCTCTCAGATGCGAGACCTTCCGTACCAGGACCTCGACTTCGCAAAGGTTGACCACCACCGTGCAATACGGCAGGGCTTCCCGGAAGTGGTGTTCGGGCAGGGGAAGACACCTGAACATATAGCCGAGATTTCAGCCGCCGTACTTTCCCGTTCGGACAGACTGCTCGTTACCAGGGCGGCACCAGAGGCATACGAGGCCACGGTCCAGAAAGTCCAAGATGCAAAGTACGATCCCATGGCCAGGTGCATCGTGGTTGATCGCAGGGCTGACACAACTGGCGTCCCAGGTGTTGCGGTCCTGTGCGCTGGGACATCCGACCTTCCCGTAGCCACTGAAGCGGCGATAACTGCAGAGCTGATCGGGTGCGATGTGGAGCGAATCACTGACGTTGGTGTTTCAGGCATTCATCGCCTACTTGACCATCTCCCGAGAATACGTAAGTGTCGTGCGCTCGTTGTGGTTGCAGGCATGGAGGGTGCCCTACCATCCGTGGTTAGCGGCCTGGTGGACATACCTGTCATCGCAGTACCAACAAGTGTGGGTTACGGAGCCAACTTTGACGGGCTCGCGCCCCTGCTCACCATGTTGAACAGCTGTGCCCCGGGAATAGCGGTTGTGAACATCGACAACGGCTTCGGGGGCGGTTATATGGCGGCAACCATAAATTTGACCTCGAGGCGAGAGAGGGCCGACTGATGGCAAGTAACTCCGATACTCCTCGCAGCGATTCGCTGGAAGTGCCACTTGGGATCGCTGCTCCTCAGACCTTCCCAGATGGCGAGGTCGACCTCGATCTGATCCAACGATACGCCACACGCGCCGAGGAACTCGGCTATCACAGCCTGTGGGTCGTGGAGCAGCTGATTGGCTCGACGCCTACACCGGAGCCAGTGACATATCTCACCTATCTGGCCGCAGTAACAGAGCGAATCAAGCTTGGTTCGGCAGTCGTGATTGCCACGACCCGCAACCCTACCCTGCTTGCGAAGCAACTCAGCACAGTTGATGTCCTCAGTCAAGGGAGGCTCATTGTTGGAACTGCCCTCGGAGGTCGTCCCTGGACCTATCCTCTCTTTGGCGGACCGTCCGAGCGGCGCGTTCGACACTTCACCGAGTCAATCGGCGTAATGAAAGCACTGTGGACTCAAGAGAGGGCCGAGTTCAAAGGTGACCTCTGGCAGTTGGATGGTGTGCCCATGAGCCCGAAGCCGGTCCAGAAGCCCCATCCGCCCCTCTGGTTCGGTGGAAGACACCCATCAGGGCTCAATCGCGCGGTTCGACTGGCTGACGGATTCATGGGAGCCGGGTCGACTTCGACTGCGCAGTTCATAGACCACGTTCGCACCATCAGAGAGGCGTTAGAGAGACGCCAGCGCGATCCTGCTGAGTTCCCCATTTCCAAGCGCGTATACATCGCGGTAGATGACGATTCCGATCGTGCGAGGCAACGTCTGACAGAGTGGTTCGGCTCTTGGTACGGGAGAGCTGAGACGGGTGCTGAGGTTTCGGTCTGGGGAAGCGTGGAAGAGTGCGTCGAAGGACTACAGGAAGTGGTCGATGCAGGCGCGGAAATGCTGATGCTCAACCCCGTTTTCGACTACGATGAGCACCTCGAAACGCTCATGTCAGAGGTAGGCCCAGCATTGCAGGCCAAGTCCGTTGCGTAAGGTGCGGCAGCCTTAGAAGGCGTCGTCTCCCTCGGCAATAGTCTCCAGGTCGGCCTGAGTGTACGAGCCGAGTGACCGGAAGTCATACTCCGTGTAGTTCTTGATCCATTTCAGTGCGACCTTATAAGCCTTCTGGTAGCGATCGAGCATCTCGGCAAGAGCGTCTTGAGATGCAGGGTCAGTCGGGGACTCGGCAGTTCTACGCTCTGATATGTCCTCAAGTTCTTCCTGAAGAAGCTGCTTGATAAGGGCGAAGTCCTGGACCTGCCTGGTGTTCTCGTCCTTGGCACCGTGGATAATTCGCTGGGCAGTCTGAGCCACAGAGATGCGACCTGTCGCAAGATCTTCCATGAGAGCGGGGTGTATGCCGGGCTGTCCCTCAAGGCTGTCGATGCCCTTTGCGCCGCGTCCCTGCAGCCACCCTTCCACGTATTCGATTAGCATTCGTGCGTTTCTGCGTGAACCCTCCGTTGTGATAGGACCATCAGGGACGGTGATGTTGACAGGGAAGTTAGCAGGCTCGTGCATATCAGGTGAGGGTTCCCAGCCTGAATTGCGTACTTCCTTGAAAGGATCTGCAGCCGTCTTCATATGGAAGATGTGGGCTACCCAGCCGCGAATAAACCCCTGCTGAGCCTCCCACTCCTTGTCTGCCCGGATAGAGGCACCAGCTACTTCGTTGACCTCTTCCTCCCTTGAAGGCAGTGCAGTTGCCATGCCTCCGATAGGAGCTGCCCCTCGTCGCAGGCAGACCGCCACGAGTCGCCTAAAGACGTTTGTCATGAACTCGGTGGTCTTTATGTCTACGCCGAATCTGTCAGGCCACACCTGGTCGGGGTCAGCCATGATGTACTCTAACACAGACGCCTTGAAGTCCCAGCGGGCGGCATTGAGGCCTGCCGCATAGGGGCCTAGCTCCCAGAGCAACTCATCCATGATGTAGACGGCAGGCAGTGATTCGACCAGAAAAATTCCCCTAATCTCAGCATCGTCTGGGTAACCTAGTTTCTCTCGTCCATAGTCGAAGAATTCCCGGTAGAAGCGGGCCTCTTCGATCACTTCAACCTTAGGCAGATAGAAATAGAGACCCTGGCCTCTTTCCACCTGCGCCTTGCCGCCGTGAGCCATTGTCAACCCGAGACCGAGAATCGTAGCTGGGATCGGGTTTCCGTCGACCTTGAATTCGTGCTCGTCGAGGTGAGTCCCACGCTCTCGGTGCATGAAGAAAGGAAGCTCTCCTGGCTGAAGCTCGTACGTCCGGTTCCGAGCCGGGTTGTGGAAGCTGAGAGTGCCCAGGGTTGCGTCTCTACGGTTGATGGCCGCCATAACGGTGTCACCAAGTCGGTGGCCGGCAGAGTCCTCGTCATCGTCGAGATAGCCGGTGGCACGCTCTCCGTCGGCGCCTGGATTTAGAGCGTTGATGGCCATGTTCGTGATTGAGACTGGCCCAGATATTTCAATGCCTGGCCGTGTCAATTCCGCTGGCAGGGGAGGTACTTGCCAGTCACCTGAGTTGATCTCAGACCGTGGTGGAAAGTCAGGCAACACCCGTTCATTTACTGCCCGGGCGATCATCTCGCTGCGCTTAGTCCGAATGTCCGTTATCGAGGGAGCAAACTTATCGTAGGCAGCTGTAATAAACTCCAGGAAGTCCGGGGTAAACAGCTCGTCTGCCCCGGGTACATTTGCATACTCAACTCGGTCGGCGGCGGACATTGTGACAGCCTTTCAGAATAACTCCCCAGACTAAAGCAATAGCGAGTTTACTCATGCCCCTCAGGAGTGTCAATTTGGCTGTCGCCTAGTCTTGGACCAGGGATGAAAACGGGCATTGTCGGTGTGGATTAGGCCCAAGCATCATTAAAACGCGTTGGAAGATACGTATTCGTTGACGGTTCTGGTCCTCTTGGATACGCTCTGATGGGCACATTAATCACGGAGGCACACTTGAATGGCTTTACTACTCGACAGGACAACAATCCAGGGGCTCCTGGACATGGACAAGATGATTGAGATTCTGGAGCAGGCTTTCGGAGAGCTGGCTTCGGGGTCGGCGGTGATGCCACAACGGACAGCGGTGGCCGATGGCGATGTGAACGGCTGGTACGCATTTATGCCCGCCCAGTTGAAGACAATGGGCGCGCTGGGTGTGAAGTCCGTAACGGTTTACAAGGACAATCCGGCTGCACACGGTCTACCAGCGACGCTCGCAACTATCGTATTGATGGACAGCCAGACCGGGCAGACTCTTGCTGTCATGGACGGCGGCTACATAACTGCCATGAGAACCGGCGCAGTCACTGGTCTCGCGACCAAGTACCTTGCTCGAAAGGATGCCAGGGTTGCTGGAGTATTGGGAGCAGGTGTTCAGGCTCGAGCACAGCTGTGGGGGATGGCGGCTGGAGCCGACCTCGAGAAGGCGCTGGTGTTCTCTCTTGACCCGCCAGATTCACAGAAGGCTTTTGCCGATGAGACCTCTGAAATGCTCGGCCTTTCTATAGAGGTAGCTACCAGTGGTCGGGACCTTGTGGAGAGCGTGGACATTCTTTCCCTGGCAACGACAGCCACTACGCCGATTATCGAAGCAGATTGGGTGAAGGCAGGCACGCACATCAACGGCATAGGCTCGCACGCTGTCGGAGTACGCGAACTCGATACGGCGACAGTAGTGAGGTCGAAGCTGGTTTGCGACCAGGTAGACGCCTGTCTTGCCGAGGCCGGCGACGTTCAGATCCCCATAGAAGAGGGTGCGTTGAACCCGGACGACATCTATGGCGAGATCGGGGAGCTAATCACAGGTTCAAAAGCTGGCCGGGAAAGCGATGAGGAAGTCACGCTGTTCAAGAGTGTAGGGCTGTCCATACAGGACATCTCGGCAGCACACTACGTGTATTTGCGCGCGTTGGAAGAAGGCGTTGGGACAGAATTCGCGTTCTCGTAATGTACTCTACCCTTCCGCGGGCAACTGGCGCCTTGTGTCAATTGGGTTGACACGGGTACGTCCAATGTGCGAGTATCCCGCCTAGAATTTTTGACCGATGTTGCTCGGCACATTACCTGTGTCTTCAACTTGGTCATGACCGGTTTTAGTGAGACACGTAGCTAAGCCGAGGTGGAGGTAAGCTATGAAACGACTATCTATTGGCAGGAAATCCCGTGTGGCGCTAGGCGTCATTGCAGGGATGGCCGGCCTACTCGCGTTCGCGCTAGCGTGTGGAAGCTCGGAAGAGCCGAGCACGACTCCTGCGCAGCCAGCGCCCGCGCCAACCGTGGACGTTGCGGCGATCATCAACCAGGCGCTGCAGGCGCAGCCTCAGCCTGAATCGATGTCCCCAGCGGACGTGGCCAAGGCCGTCCAGGAGACGATGTCCGCTCAGCCCGGGGTGACCCAGAGTGATGTGGCCAGTGCAATCGCAGACGCGCTCGAGGCCCGGCCCGGCGTTACGCAGGGTGACGTGGCAGACGCCATTGCCAGCGCAATGGCGCAGCAGCCGCAGCAGGAAGGTCTGACTGAGGCCGACGTCGCAAGCGCAATTGCTGAGGCCCTTGCTCAACAGACCCCTGGCCTGACAGAGGCTGAGGTCAGTGCAGCCATCGGCAACGCCATGTCCGAAAGGCCAGGCGTGTCCCAAGAGGACATATCGGCGGCAGTCGCGCAGGCAATGGCAGCGCAGCAGACAATGATGCCTGAGCGCACAAGCACGACAATTACAGTCGTGCTCGACAACGTGGGCAGCCCTCAGTTCCGCAATGTGAAGGGCACATGGCCAGACGTCATGTTCCATGGATTCTTCGGATTCCAGGAGCCCGTGCTGGGTTGGGCCCCGACTTACGACAATCAGGGCAATCCAATCGTCAACACTGGCGAGGCCTGCCACGCTCCGATGGTCGCGCTTTCGTGGGAGTGGGAACTCCCATCCAAGAGCGGCGGCACCATCACGATGGACGGGAAGAAGCTCGAGAAGCTCGACGAAGCAGACCTCACTGATCCTGACAACCAGGGGATTATGACGGTTCACATTCGTGAGGGAATCGACTTCTATCGCTCAGTTGATGGCGAGTTGGTGCGAATCGGCGAGTTGACCGCTGAGGACGTTGCCTGGTCGTTCAACGACGCGGGCTCTGAGGACACAAACTCAGCCCACTCAAATTCCTCGCAGGCATACGAGTATTATCAGCCATGGTGGGCAGAGGATAGGTACACTGCGAAGGTCAAGGCTCGGGCATTCCAGGCTGATGGCCTCCAGGACGCGTCCTCCATGTGCCAGGACGCGGTTTGGATGCAGTCCAGGCAGTTGTTCGACGAACTGGGCGACACTTTCCTGGTCCCGCATGGCTCCGGCCCCTTCGTGGTTCACGAGTGGCTCGCAGCAGAGCGGATTGAGGCTGAATCAAGGGTAGATCACTGGCGCGCAAATGCCGCCTTCGAAAACCTTATCTTTGTCCAGGCCAATGAGGCGCAGCAGCGCTCGGCCATGCTCCAGACAGGGGCAGCTGACATAGCAATGGCCTCCATCCAGGACGTTGGCAGACTGGAGCAAGAAGGATTCCAGTTCCACGAGGGACTGGACACCATCAACGGCAACTTCATGTACTTTGCCGGCAATAACTGGGCATTCCAGTACCCACCGAACTCGAAGCTGGGCGACGAGGACCTCTCAGGTCAGCCCGTGATTCGCGGTGGATTCCTTCCCTCCGACAAGTACCCATGGATCGGAGACCCCAGGTTGGACTGCGTGGGCATAGACAGGAGCGCTGCCGCGATCCAGGACACTGTCGGCGCAGGCTGTGATGTCCCCAACTTCTCATTTACCGCGGTTTCCGACAGTGACTTTGAATTTACGCCAGACTCGGTCGGCTTTGACTACGATGACGAGGACCGGTTCTCGTACGACACTCCTCGCATGGAGACCGCGAGGGCATTCCGAACCGCCCTGGCTTACTCGATCGACCGCGAGTTGATTGCTTCGTCAGTAACTGGCGGCTACGGAGGCGCAGTCTACGGCGGCTCCTTCCCAGGCCTGCCATTGCACCAGTCGCATCCTGAGTATAAGGATCGCTGGAACTATGCCTTCGATCCTGAGAGGGCACGTGAGGAACTGGCGAAGTCAGGTGTGCCGGAAGGCTTTGAGTTCGAGTTCTTCTGCTCTCAGGGCAATGGAACTTCTCTGGAAGTTTGCGAAGCCACCGTAGGCCAATGGAAAGAGAATCTTGGGCTTGAGCCCTGGATCGACAGCACACAGTACTCATCGAGGCGACCCACAATGTTGGGTAGAACCCTGCACGTTCCATGGATGACCCGCTGGGGCCCAACAAGCAAGCAGGGCCGGCTCGCTGACGGCGGCGGAACGCTTCCTGGCGGCGGCCTGTGGCCACTTCCAGCTGGTGGTTGGAACCCCAGCCTGGAGGACAACCTCTGGTGGTCGTTCCGTGAAGAGACCCGCGTTCAGAAGAAAGGTTCCCCTGAGAATCTGGCTTCTCGCGAGAAGATCGTTGACTGGGCCTACGATAACGTGCTCACTATCGGGACAGTTGAAGTGCCCGTACTGATCGGGTTCAACCCCGAGACCGTTGTCCGCTGGGACCTGGCACCGTGGGACCTGGTTAACTCCTTCGAGACCATAGTCGTCCCGAGGTAGCAGGGCTCCGTTACGGTACGCATGTAAGTGTCACTTCCCCAGCCGAACCAGGTTGGGGAAGTGACTGAAACCCAACCCTTCCCGCCCAGGACTTTGAATTAACAGTGCGAACGTTCATCATAAGACGCTTTTTCTTCCTGATCCTTGCCACCTTGGCGGCAACACTGATCGTGTTCGCGTTGTCGCGCCTTCAAGGTGACCCAAGGGCTGTCATGCTGAATGTTGGTTACGTATCCCCCGAACAGTGGGAAGCGTGGGGCAAGCGCTTTCACCTGGACAAGCCCATCATACTCCAGTACCTGATATGGGTTGGAAAGGGTTTCTTCCAGGGTGATTTTGGCGAATCTCTAAAGACCGGCAAACCGGTAATGGACATGGTACGAGGCTTCGCACCTGCCAGTCTTCAGTTGGGACTCTCAGCCACCCTCTTCGTTCTTCTCACAGGGATTCCCCTCGGAATGCTCTCGGCGGTCAAGCGTGGGACAATATGGGACGTAATCGGTCGCACATTTGCCGTGTTTGGGCAAGCGCTACCTCCCTTCTGGCTGGGGATCATGTTGATCCTAATATTCAGCGTCAACCTGGATTGGCTCCCGTCTGGGACACGAGGGCACGACGCTGCCAGCTTCGCCGAACGCCTGCTCTATTTTCCCATGCCTGCTATAACCCTTGGCTGGCTGGCATCAGCTGGACTGATGCGTCTGGTCCGGTCCTCGATGCTGGAGGTGCTGGATTCAGAATTTGTGAAACTGGCCAGGGCTAAAGGTGTGGGTGCTAACTCCGTAGTCTGGAAGCACGCTTTCAAGAATGCACTAATTCCGCCACTGACCTTTTCGGCTCTGATCCTCGTCGGTTTCATTGGAGGCACTGTCGTAACGGAGACGGTATTTGCCTGGCCTGGACTGGGTCTGATGACCTATACATCCATCATTAACAATGACTTCCCGCTAATGACAGCTGCTGTCCTGGTCTTCACGATTGTGTACGTCTTCGCCGTGTTCTTAATCGACATCTTGTACGCATTCATCGACCCAAGAATCAGATATTCATGAGTGAATTCCTGTGACCACGACTACGCGTCAATTGACGCCCTCTGACCTTGAAGAACTGGGCAAGGAATCCACACTAGGTCGCACACTATACGTATTCCGGCGATGGCCGCTGATCCCATTCCTGATCCTAATTACTCTGGGGATTTGCGCCTTATTTGCTCCGTGGGTCGCGCCGTATGAACCCGAAAAAGACCAGCTGAGGGCCGTGCTGGCATCACCACCCTGGTATCCCGCCTGCGAAGAAGGTCAAGTCTCCAACAAGTTCCAGCCGTGTAACACAAGCGGCATCGCTCTTGGTCGCAATCAAGATGTCTACTTCTTCGCCCTCGGCGCCGACCAGTTGGGGCGTGATCTGCTTAGCAGGATCATTTACGGGGCTCGTCTGTCGCTCAGTCTTGCCGCAGTTGCGATCAGCATCGGAACGGTCTTTGGCACTTCAGTCGGTCTCATTGCTGGATACTACGGCGGTTGGGTCGATGAAGTGATTATGAGAATAGTGGACGTGTTCAGTGCAGTGCCGTTCATTCTTCTTGCGATTGCACTTGTATTCATTCTTGGCCAGAGTTTCGGAATTGTCGCTATAGTGCTCGCGCTAGGCGCCTGGGCAGGTATAGCAAGGCTCGTTAGAGGGCAGACACTACAGGTGCGCTCCTTCGATTACATCGCACTGGCGAGAGTGGCTGGTGCTTCTACTCCCCGATTAATGTTCAAGCATCTATGGCCGGCTGTTGCAAACACTGTTGTCGTTGCGACGACCCTCCAGGTAGGCAACACAATCCTCTCGGAAAGTATTCTGTCGTTCCTGGGCGCGGGTGTTCCCCCTCCGACTCCATCGTGGGGAGCCGACATATCAAACGGCCGTGAGTATCTCGGTTCAGCCTGGTGGGTGGCGTTCTTCCCGGGAATTGCCATCTTCCTCACCGTGCTGTCGTTTAACTTCATAGGCGACTGGCTGCGCGATCGCTGGGACCCAAGACTGCGGCAGATCTAGGATCCAGAGTTCTCGCTGGTTTGCTCAACCTGTGAAACTCTTCAACAGCCTTCACATTCGTGCCTCGGACGGTCCGTCTTCCGCTGATGCTTGCTGTTGTTCGTATTCCGGTCATGCTGAATGACGGACAACGCCTGTTTTCTCTATACTCCCACTTACAGTGACTGAATTGCCTTTTGTTCTCGGAAGAGTGTTTTGCGTAACTGGATAATAGTTTCTGTAGTTGCAATTGCCATTCTCGTTATTGGCTCACGAGGATTAGTTCCGTTTACCGACAAGCAGTCCAGTCTGTCGGACGAAAGACGCACCGCTACGGCGATGGATTACACGCCAAAATACACCCGCCAGCAGGCAATAAATTTCGTAGAGGTCCACATTCGCGAGACTTGCGCGGCTGCGGACGCTTATCTGCCCAACAGGCCAAGGTTCGAGGCAAAATGGATGCGCGCGCCACGCACGGACGACCATCACGAGCGGGGAATTCGTGAGTGGACAGTCACAGACCCCATGACTGGCGCCTACTGGCGATTGTATGAGGACGATTTGACAATCGTAGACGTAATTGGCGACTGTTAACTGAGACCGACCAGCCAGCGGCTGTAACGGCCTACAGCCCACACGGAGTGAGCCACGCCATTGCCTTCACTATTTGACCTTCATGTTCACACCAACCAGGGCAGCCCGGACAGTGGTTTGACCCCTCAGGAGATGGTCGACGACGCCCGGCGGCTCGGCATCACGGGGATCATGGTGACTGAACATGACGGCTGGCCAAAGCATGACTTCGAGGCATTTGAGCGAACGGTGGACGACATCGTTCTCGTCAGGGCGCTCGAGGTATATACCCCGCTGGGCCACGTGATCACGATGGGACTCGAGGGCCACGTCGCCGGCTACGGTGACAGCATTGAAGTGATTCGTACTCTTCGTCGTGAAGTGGACAAAGTCGGCGGGTTCATGATCCTCGCCCATCCCTTCCGATTCCTCTTCGATCTGCCCCACTACACTCAGAACATGCTGTTTCAGGAGGCAGACCGCATTCCAAAGACAGCGGAGGAAGGTTCCAGGCATCCTGTGTTCGACCTGGTAGACGAGGTAGAGGTCGTCAACGGAGGTAACATTGAGGTGGAGAACCGGTTTGCTCAGGAAGTCGCTGCGATACACGGTTTCTGGGGCACGGGCGGTTCCGACGCACACTCGCTTGACGGACTTGCCCGCGGTGTTACCGCGTTCCGTGGGGATGTCAGAAACGAGGCCGACCTGTTAGAGGCCCTCCGAGCGGGAGACTTCGCTCCGGTAGAGGACTTCCATATTGGCAAGCCCAAGAACTACGGACGGTCAACATGGCTGAGGCAGGAGATGCTCATCCGTGAATCGCCTCAGGAGAGCGCCGCCGGCTGACGAGTCAAGGGTTCCAGCCGATGGCTTGAACGAGTGGGACGGGAAGTCAGGAGGGAAGGCGCAATGAGAGCCCTGCTGGCCGATAGGATCGCTGACCCTGGCCCCGAGCTCTTGCGAACCGCGGGTGTTGAGGTCATCGCCGATCCGGACCTGACCCTCGAGACCCTTCCATCAGCAGTTGCAGCGACAGCCGCTGACGTCCTGGTTGTCAGAAGTACACGGGTCACCGAAGACACGCTGAGGTCCGGTCAACTCAAACTGGTCGTCCGCGCGGGAGCCGGTTTCAACACGATCGACGTGGAGACAGCCTCCGACCTGGGTATCAAAGTCGCGAACTGCCCGGGCAAGAACGCTGCTGCCGTGGCGGAGCTCGCGTTTGGACTCATTATCGCACTGGACAGGCACGTCGCTCATAGCGTTATTGAACTGCGGGACGGTCGATGGAACAAGGTTGGCTTCTCTGACGCCAGGGGACTCAGCGGCAGCACCCTGGGCCTGTTGGGAACAGGTCACACGGGACGCGCGATGATTCCAATCGCTAGGGCATTTGGTATGGATGTAATAGGCTGGAGCAGGTCTCTATCCCCTGCCCTCGCGTCCGAACTCGGCATCGGTCACAGGTCATCGCCGGCAGACGTCGCACGAGATGCCGACATAGTAAGCATCCATGTTGCACTAACGCCGGAGACCCAAGGCATGGTGGATGCAACATTCCTGGATGCGATGAAGTCTGGCGCGTATCTCGTCAACACCGCGAGAGCAGAGGTCGTCGACGAGAATGCCCTTGTCGAGGCTGTAAAGTCGAAGGGACTTCGCGTAGGACTGGATGTCTTCGATGGAGAACCTGCTGCCGGCACCGGCGAAGTGGACAGCCCACTCTTTGCCGTTCCAGGGATCATCGGCACGCACCACATTGGTGGCGCCACAACTCAGGCGCACCGCGCCGTGGCCGAGGAGATGGCCCGTGTTGTCATCGAGTACGCCCGCACGGGTCGTGTGCTAAACCAGGTCGGCGTCTGAGCAGACCAGGTGCCCCGGTCCGGCCAAAGCCGGTTACTCAGATCAGACCGCTCCCCTGAACGGGAAGGCCTGCTCCTCCTTGGTTATGAACTCGAGCACGGCTGGCTGCCCTGCTTCGATTACCTTGGTAGCCGTCTTGATCGCTGGCACTATCTCTTCAGGCTTCTCAATGCGGGCGTTGTAGCTGCCCATCGCCTCCGCGACCTTTGCGAAGTCTCCGCCCGTGTACTTGGTGCCATAGAGGTCGTTGGCGGTCGGGAAGCTGTTCGGTGAGTAGATGCCCATTGCCGAGTTATTGAGGACGATGCTGAGTATCGGAATACGTTCGCGCACGCAAGTCTCGATGTCGAGAGCCACCATTCCGAAGCCGTAGTCGCCGATGATGTGAACAGCGAGCTTGTCCGGCGCGGCCATCCGGGCGCCCATGGCCAGCCCGAGGCTGTATCCAAGCTGCGTCGACTTGCCCCAAGCTATGAAGCCTCTTGGCGAGATCGTTTCATAGAAAGGTATGGACTCGTCACGCGGACTTCCTGAGTCGTGCGTGACGATTGCGTTCTTGCGGTCGATGGTGTTCATCAGGTCCCAGATTACGCGATACGGGTTGATCGGAGCCTCGTCGGACGTCAGCAATGGGAGCCAGTCTTTCATCCACTCGTTGCGGACAGCCGCGACCTCTGTCGCGACTCCGTTGTGCTCCACCCGGCTGGCAGAGCCAAGTTGGAGCTTGACCTCCTCGATCAGTTGCGAGAGCACGAGCTTGGCATCCCCGACGACGGCATGGTCGGGATCGTAGTCCTTGTTGACGTCGTCGAGACTGTTGGTGCAGTGGACGATGATCTTGGAATCGAAACGGTCTGCTCCATAGTGGATCCTCGTGAAGCTGCAGCCGATTCCAAAGATGAGGTCAGCCTTATCGATGAAATGGACAACTGGGCCTGTCGTGGTGCCGCTCCTGGTGCCAAGCGAAAGCGGATGATCCTCGGGGAAGGCGCTCTTGCCTGCCATGGTGGTCATGACCGGTGTGAGGGTGAGTTCAGCCAGCTCACGCAGCTCGTCCCATGCTTCGGCATACAGGACACCCTGCCCGGCCTGGATGACCGGACGCTTGGCCGACAGTAGCATTCGGGCTGCTTCTTTCACGTCACCGGGGTCCCCCGAAGACATGCGAGGGGTAACTGGGGAGTAGTTCGCGACGTCGTCCGGGTAGTTGCCGCGGAGAACGTCAGAGGGGATCTCCAGCAAGACAGGACCAGGTCGGCCCGTGCGCACCTGCGTGAATGCGCGGCGCATCATCTCGGGGATTCTCTCGATCATGTTGATCTGCTCGGACCATTTGGTTACTTCAGAGTAGCTCTGACTTGGACTGAACGTCGGATGGACGCCCGCCCTGGCTCGTGGCGCTGACGCCGGCAGCAGAAGAATGGGAACGGAGTCTGCATACGCCTGCGCGACACCTGCGAATGCGTTCTCCGCACCAGGGCCTGCCTGCATGGAAAAGACTCCCACTCCGCGACCGTTGGTTACGCGGCTATAACCGTCGGCGAGATTGACGCCAACGCGCTCCTGCCTGAATATCATCGGTCTGACGCCGTGCACAGCCCCGGCTTCCTCGAGAGTGTTCATGGGAATGACGCCCATGAAGTCGACTCCCTCCTGCTTCAGGATTCTCGCTATGACATCTGCGCCTGTCATTGTCTGGCCTCCGGTTCAGTTCTAAATTCGTTCGATGGCGACATTGTGACACTCAGTACGTCGGAATGCGAGCGGCTACCCACGTCTCGCTCAGACGGCACCTACGCCGGTCTCGAAGGCCGAGGCCGCAGCCTGGCGAGTCTATCGGGCACGGAGCTTCAGTGACGAGCGTGTTTCACGCGAATCCGTCCAGGGACATGTCAGATGCCGGTCTACAGTTGTCTGATGGCTGTGTGAGTTTGCCGACTCTTTGTACCGGTCGAATGTGACAACGGGAAATGGCTTTCTTCACTGTCCGAAATATTTGAAATGTCCAAAAGAAGTACAAACTAGCGCTGGCTGGAAGTTGCGCTCAGAGAGTTTCATTGACTGTTCGGCGAAAGGCACGAGCCGTCCCCATAGCTGTTGGAGGCAGGGACCCGGTTATCGCCTTGCAGTTGCTAAAGGTGCGAGAGGAGAGATCTGTTGCACGTGAATCCTAGAGTTGTCATAGCGACAACTGCAGTCGCGGTTGCTACTTTCCTATTCAGCCTGGTGGCTCCGCCACTGCTTTCGCTGATTCCGACTGACACTGCTCATGCTCAGCAGCAGACTGGTCCTAAGATTGACATCGAGTTTGATCCCGGTCACACGGTACGTGACGACGAGGCGCTCAATTTCACGCTCAACTTTACCGGCCTGCCAAGCGGCGAAACGAACCTCACCTATGACGTAGATGTTGTCACATTTGGCGAAACTGAGTTACCCCTGTGCGAAGGCGCACAAGATGTCGTTAACTCTGCCCTGGGCTCGTATTCTGGAACAACTGCGACGGCGACAGGAACCATCCCGGTTACCTGCCCTCCTCGAAATTACATCCTGGTCGTAACTCTGAAGAACGGCGGTGGCGAAGACCTGACCAGGACAGCCAGCGCGTTCAGGGTTCAGGAGTATCGGGTGTGGGACCTGCCCGGCACCCAGCCCACCTCACCCGCAGGGCTCTGGGGCGAATACCGTAACGAGGTTATAGATGGGGAACAGCACATCTACAACCTCCTCCACGTAGTCGACAGTGCCTCGCGTCTGGTCTATGTATACAAACTCCAGGATCGATCGGATGGACGAAGGGAACACGCCCTCACCTTCGTCGAAACCTACAGTCTTGCAGCGGCTTCAAACCCCTAGGGAATAGTTGGTAACGCAAGCACGACCTGGGTTGCGAATGACGGATCCGGCTCTGGCGACCAGGTCTTAGCTTACAGTAACGCCGATCGCAGCCAGCGCGTGTCCGTTGATGAGTTCACACTGGACTCGGCCAATTCTGATCCCAGGGGAATAGACGAGAACACACTCAATGATGTGTCAGGCTCCATATTTGTTGTCGACGTCAACGGAGGTGATGCAGGTAAGGTGTTCCAATACAGTAGGGAAAACAGTGGACCTTACGTCCACAGTAGCACTTCTTCAAGAGTCTTCGACCTTCACGACGACAACGAGAACCCAACTGGACTCTTCTTCAACTCTTTCTCGATGTCTGTGGCCGACGATGAGGACGACAAAATCTACGCATACGAGGATCGTCACTACCTAGACAGGGGCTGGGTAAACGTGCTAGGTAAGGAAATCAATGGCCTCGGCAGACTCGGAAACAATGATCCTGCCGGCGTCTGGGTCGACTATAGATGGGTTTACGTTGTGGACTCAGTTACCAAGAAGATATATGGGTACAACTACCCTGATATCCCGTTTGATCCAATCGCAATCAGCGGATATTCCAGTATTCAAGCAATGGAGAACAGCACCACCACTGGCGTGCTCTATGAAGCAATAGACCCCAACGAGCGCTACTACGAAAACGCAACGACCTCATGGGCCAACCTGGGCATACACAGAACACAGACCGACGACAGGCTTTTCGCCTTTGAGAAAGTAAGAGACATCTCCTCCACAACTGCCGAATTCGAGCTCGTGTTCAGAGAGCCTGGTGCGGACTACGAGAAGGCCATAGACAGTGACGGAAACAACGACTATGAGTTGCTCATCTCCGGCAGTGGCAGGGGTTTCCCGTACGCATACTTCCCGCTTACGGTCCACATCACGGACCAAGAGCCCGAGCCACGATTCTTCTGGGAGAATTCCACCACCAGACAGGTCCTCGAAGACACACCTGCAGGACAGCCTATCTACCCAGCTGTTGAGGCCATAAATCCGGACAACGATGCCGTTCACATCTATTCACTAAAAGGGGACGACGCAGCTGACTTCACAATTTCCGCGTCTACGGGCCTCCTCTCCATCAATAAGAAACTCCTATTTGCCGAGACTCCATATTCTGTAATAGTGGGGATTCGGGACGGCGTGGATCCCACAGGCACGACAACAACATCTACGGAGGACGATGACACCATCAAGGTGACCATCAACGTCTTTAGAGGCCCCGTGGTTACCGGGACGTCCTCGATAGATTACACCGAAAACGGTACAGGTGACGTGGCCCAGTACTCGGCTACCAACCCTGGAAACGACACGATTGTTTGGTCGCTTCAAGGGGACGATGCTGACGACTTTGTCATCCACGAAAACAACGGAACGCTTCTGTTCGGCGCGCCACCGGACTACGAAGACGCGACTGACTCAAACTCCGACAACGTGTACAACGTAGCGGTGGTTGCCTCAGACGGCTCAGTAGAGGGTGAGCTGGATGTGACAGTAACGGTCACCAATGTTAATGAGAAGCCGGAATTCACTGAAGGCTCCAGCACGTCTCGAAACGTCGACGAGGGCGACCAGGCAGACCGCCCGGTCGGTAACCCAGTAACGGCGACTGACCAGGATGCCAGCGATACGCTGATCTACTCTCTGAGTGGGACAGATTCGTCGTCGTTCGACATCGATTCATCGACGGGTCAGATTAAGACCAAGGACGCCCTGGACTTCGATGGTGGTCAGAAGACCTACGAGGTCACCGTAGAAGTGCGTGACAGCAGGGACGCAGACGGCAATTCAGATACGGACACGGACGACTCTATAGACGTGACGATCAACGTCCAAGGGGTCAACGATCCGCCGGTGCTGACTGGGACGTCCACGTTTAACTACTTGGAAAACGGCAGGGACCCTGTCGGGACGTTCACGGCGACCGATCCAGAAGGCCAGAACATCATTGGGGCCTGTCAGGTGACGACAAGGACTCGTTCACGATTACTGGCGGTGTGCTCAAGTTTGTGACGCCTCCTGATTACGAAGACGTTGACTACTACTTTGTAATCGTCGAAGCGTCAGACGGTAACAGCACCAGTTCGCTGCAGGTAAACGTCTTCATTGAAGACGTGAACGAGACACCTGACGTGACTGGGGACGATTCGCCTGAGTTTGCAGAGAACACCTCGGGGACAGTCGCTAGCTACGATGATGTCGACCCTGAGGGAGACGGAATCACGTGGTCACTATCGGGTGACAACGCCGACGCGATGGACATCAACTCTAGCGGAGACCTGACCTTCAACAGCTCGCCGGACCATGAGACACAGGAACTCTATCGGGTAATCGTGCAGGCGTTCGACGGTAACAGCACGGGCACGCTGCCAGTAGTCGTTACGGTCACAGACGTCAATGAAGACCCCGAGTTCCCGATAGCAACCACCAGCCGCAGTGTGGAAGAGAACGCAGGGCTGAACGCCGAGGTCGGGCTGCCTGTAGAGGCCGACGACCCGGACGACGGCGACACGCTCACTTACTCACTCAGCGGGACGGGTGCCTCGTTGTTCAATATCGACGGCAACGGACAGATCACGGCGGTGTCCAGCCTCGATAGCGACGTTGAGGACACCTATGTGATCACTGTAAATGTCCACGATGGCAGGGCGGCGGACGGCAGCCCCTCCACGGATATTGACGACACTGTAGTTGTGACAATCACGGTCAGTGACATCAACGAACCTCCGACGCTGACGGGCACGAACACCGTCTCCGTTGCGGAGAACTCCGGCAGAGCTGTGGCAACTTACTCGGCCGACGATCCCGAGGGAGTCTCGCCCATTTGGACCCTCGCGGGTGACGACGCTGACGACTTCGACATCACGGATGGCGTATTGACCTGCAAGTCCGTACCCGATCGGGAAGCCCCAACGGATGCGGACACAAACAGCGTGTATCTCGTGACTGTCAAGGCCTCGGATGGCAACAACACCGTCGAGCTAACGTGACGGTGACCGTTACCGACGTTAACGAGGCTACCGCGTTCCCGTCGACTGAGGACGGTCAGAGGAGCGTTGTCGAGAACACCGAGGCGAGTCAGAATATCGGCTTGCCAGTAACAGCTGTTGACCCAGACGTGGACGCCGTACTCACCTACATACTGGGTGGGACCGATGCCTCGTCGTTCGACATCAACTCGACAAGTGGTCAGATTCTGACGAAGGACCCACTGGATGAGGATACAAAGTCCTCGTACACCGTGATCGTCAGCGTACATGACGGCAAGGCCGACGACGGCAGTGCAACCACCACGACGGACGATACCATCACGGTTACTGGCATTAACGAACCCCCGGTTATCACCGGTGCCACAACGATTGAGTACGCTGAGAGTGATCCAGGCACGGTTGAAAGGTACACCGCGACCGATCCGGAAATTGATCAAGTCACGTTGTCGCTATCGGGTGCCGATGAAGACGACTTCACGATCACGCAGTCAGGCGATCTTGAATTTGCCACTGATCCTGATTTCGAAGCTCCAACGGACGACGGTGGAGACAATATCTACAAAGTGAACGTGCTGGCAGCCGATGGCACCAGCACCACCACACACGCGGTCACCGTCACCGTTACAAACGTGAATGAGCCACCGGCGTTCCCGGACACTGAAAACGGTCAGAGGAGCGTGGAAGAGAACACGCAAACTGGCAGTCCCGTGGGTAAACCTGTGGCGGCCACGGACCCGGAGGGTGACACGCTCACCTACTCCCTCCTCAATGCGAGCGATGCAGACTCATTCGACATCAATCCACTAACGGGACAGATCCTAACGAAAGTCGCACTCGACTACGACACCAAGTCCGCATACAACGTGGTCGTAGCGGTACACGACGGCAAGGACGCCGACGGAAGCACGTCCACATCGACGGACGCCACAGTTGGTGTAGCCATCATGGTCACGGACATCAACGAGCCTCCGACGGTTACAGGTACCACAAGTACTGAGTACGCCGAGAGTGGCGACGCTGTGGTGGAATACTACCGCTATGACGACCAGGAATCCGACCCGGTTACCTGGTCGCTGTCGGGCGTCGACGAGGACGACTTCACCATCGCGCAGTCCGGCGAGCTCAGTTTCACCTCTTCACCTGACTACGAAGCTCCGACAGACTCAGACACGAACAATGTCTACAACGTGAACGTGCTAGCAGCCGATGGTACAAGTACGACCACTTACCCGGTTGCCGTCACCGTTACAAACGTGAATGAGAAAGCAGCATTTTCGGACACCGAGAACGGCCAGCGGAATATTGATGAGAACATGGCGGCGGGAGTGCACATCGGCGCTCCCTTCACGGCCACCGACCCTGATCTCGGCGACACACTTATACCGTTTCAGTCTGAGTATGCCGCATGACGGGAAGGTAGACCCTGGACCGCTTCCTCTATCCAGTCCCATCCG
>JAGWBK010000018.1 GCA_021295915.1 Dehalococcoidia bacterium | reverse complement strand
CTGTCAATCAAGGAGAGGGACTACGTGTCGCTTGCCAGGGTGGCCGGCGCCTCAACTTTCAGGATGATCATCTGGCACATACTGCCTGGCGTGGTAAACACGATCATCGTCTTGGCAACTCTGAGAGTCGGACAGGTGATCCTGACCGAGTCCATACTCAGCTTCCTGGGCGCGGGCATCCCACCCCCGACTCCGGCCTGGGGTGCGATGGTGAACGACGGACGCCTCTACATCAACGATGCGTGGTGGATCTCGTTCTTCCCAGGCGTGTGCATCTTCCTCCTGGTCATGTCCCTTAACTTCTTCGGTGACTGGCTGAGAGACAGGCTCGATCCCAGGCTGAGGCAGCTCGACTAGACTGAAACTTCCCCTCTCCCTTGAGGGAGAGGGCTAGGGTGAGGGTGTCAGCCTTCCTTCACCCATTATGGCAACGAAGCACTGGGGCAGGCCCGACAAGGTCTGCCCCTATTCTGTTCAAATCACGTAGAATAGAGCGCAACCAACAGACCAGAAATCTCGTAGACGAGGTTACAGATGATTGGATACCGAAAGCTGAACAGGAAGCTGGCAATGCGCTCACTCTCCTACCTGGCCGCCCTCGTAACATTGCTCGCTGTAGCGTCTCTCGCCTGCGGAGTTGAGTCCGGCGACCGCCGACCAGCTCGCCAGGACGATTCTGAGACACTTGAGTTCCACAGGACCCCCGTAACTGCGTTCGAGCAGTTCAGAATAGAAGTCACCAGAGAAGAAGGTGGGGACTGCTCAATCGATCCCAGTGAGGTCGCAGTCCAAATGGGCAACCGCGTCAGGTTGGCGATTCAGCTTCCGACTGAGATCGCGCAGGGAACAACAGGGTCTCTCGTAGTCACGGGTGAAAAGCAACAGCTCCAGTTCAACATCGAGGGGTTGGAAATGACCGCCTCAGGTGGAGCGTTTGGAACAGGCAAAACTGCGTTCGACATCGAGTTGGAGTCCGGCGCGCGTAAGAGCTACGACTTCAACGCTGCCAACACCGGAGCATTCGACATTCTTTGCGACGGCACAAAAGTAGGCACGTTCACCGTCAACCCTTCGGGATAGTCTCAGACAGAAGGCCCTAGAAGTTGTCCAGACGGCTCATACCGTCTGGACTCTTAGTTTCCCGGAAGCGTGAGCTTGGTGACCGTATCGTCAGAGGTATTGGTCACCCAGATGCTGGTCCCGTCAAAGGCTAGCCTACCGGAACCGGCGCCAACAGGATAGGTTGCCACAACGTCGCCATCCAGGTTCATCCTCGATACCGTCCCGTCGGCGCTGTTAGCGGTCCAGACGTGGGAGCCGTCGAATTCCAGACCGTACACCAGCGGCCCGAGTGCATCTCTGACTATGTCGTAGGGCAGCGGACCCGCGCTGAATCGTGCGACCTCACCGGCATCCTGGGATAGCTTGCTGATCGTCCCCTCGCGCCAGTTGGCCGCCCAGACATGGTCGCCATCGAAAGTAAGCGCCATCGGCGTATCGCCGGCCTCGAACACTTCCACGGTGTCCCCAGTCTCGATGTCGATCTTGGTCACCGTGTCGTTGCGAGCGTTGGCTACCCAGACGTAGCCGTCTGCCAGCACCAGGTCACTGGGCGCTCGACCAGCGGGGAAGACTCCATAGACTGAACCATCTCTCTCGATGACGGTCAGGGTGTCCTGAACGTACGATGCGACCCAGACGCGCTCGCCATCAAAGGTAGCGGCGCGAGGCGCTATGCCGATTTCGACGTTCATGTCGGCAGCGCCGGAACTCCCCACCCTGGATGCTGTCGTCTCGGTCATGTTGGCGGTCCAAACCGACTCACCATCGAAAGCTATAGCGTTTGGCTCGTTGCCTACCTTTGTTTCGTGGACGACCTCGCCGTCCAGGTTGAGCTGCGTCACTGTGCCGTCTAGCGCATTGGCAACCCACATCGACTCGCCGTCATACACGATGGCAACTGGCGCATCGCCGACATCGAAGTGCTCGGCGGTAACACCCTCCATCGTGAGCTTGGAGACGGCATCGGAGCCCGGGTGCAGCACCCACAGAGCCTCACCATCGTGGACCATGTTTCCCGGAGGACGGCCCAAGTGGAACGTGCCCAGGTTCTCGCCGTTCAGTCCCATCCTGCTGATCGTCTCGCTCTGGCGATTGGAGACCCACATCGATTCGCCATCGAACTCGACATCGCCAGGAAGCGCGCCGACATCGTAAGTTGCAGCGACGGCGCCTTCTTGAGTGATCTTGCTTACTGTTCCCTCAAGAGCGTTCACGACCCACATGTATTCGCCATCGAACGCCATGCCCCTGGGACCGTCTTCAACTTCGACTGTCGCCAGGACAGTGCCATCAGATGGTCTGAGCTTCATCACGGTGTTATCGTAGTAGTTGGCAACCCACAGGCTGGAACCGTCCCACTCCATCGCGATGGGGTTGTTGCCAACCTTGTAGTTTCCTATTGGCATTGGCGCGGTCTGGTCTGGAGGTACTGCCGCTGGGAGCTCGCCGCCCAGTTCTCTGATCTTCTCGGGCAGGGCAATGGTCGTGATGGTCCCATCGTCGTTGTTGGATGCGAAGATGTACCCGCCAGCGTACATTAGAGCGGCAGGACGCCGACCCGGTCGGAAGCTGCCGACAATCTGGTACTCAGGGCTGAGCACTCGAATTCCGAAGAACGTCGCAAGCCACATGGTGTCGCCATCATAGGCAAGAGCACGCGGGTAGAAGTCGGGAAGCGGCACGATCAGTCCTTCACTTCCGTCTGGCTCTAGGCGTTGGATCGTGTCGTCGGCCTGATTGGCTATCCACACCGACTCGCCGTCGGACATTATGCCTGTCGGAGAACTGCCGACCCTGAACGTGTGAATTGTAGGGACCTCGACAAGCCCCCTCGGGAACGGCGGATCTGTTGGACCGCCAACGGGGGACTGGGCAGCTCCTGCGGCCTGAATCTGCGTACTCCCCACGGGCAGAGGAGTAGGCGTTGGGCCAGTGGCTATCGGCGTGACTGTTGGAGCCGGTGTGGGCTCTTGCTGAACTGGAGTTGAAGTCGGTGGAGCAATTTTCGGTACAGGTTCGACCTGGGGTGCGGGCTCAGAGCCACATGCCCAGACGAGTAGCGTCAGCAGCGCCAACAGTGCGATAGTGCCCAGCTTCATTTCGTAGTAGAACTCCTGCCTCTAGTCGCGTCCACCTAGTCTACTGGATTCTAGTGATCGTTCAAGCGACTCTCAAGAATACAGCTAAAAGAAAGGGGCGTGCCACAATTCGCGAGGCACGCCCCTGAGCTTTACGTGAGTTTTACGCTGACTAGTAGAGGTGGCACACCACCCTGTGACCGGAAACAGGCTGCGTCTCCACAGGAGGAGTCTCAGCACAGGGTTCAAACCCCGACGGGCAGCGTGGGTGGAAGTGACATCCTGGGGGAGGGTCCACCGGTGAAGGAACCTCGCCGGTCAGGATGATCTCTTCTCGCTCGATGTCCGGGTGCGACGGCAACGCTGCGGACATCAGCGCCCTTGTGTACGGGTGAAGCGGATTGTCGAAGAGCTCCTCTGTTTCAGCCTCTTCAACTATCCGGCCAAGGTACATAACACCAACCGTGTCACACATGTATCGCACAGTGGCCAGGTGGTGAGCGATAAGCAGGTAAGTCAGATTGTGCTCGTCCTGCAGGTCTTCGAGCAGGTTCATGATCTGGGCGCGAATCGACACGTCCAGCGCCGAAACGGGCTCATCCAGAATGATCAGCTTGGGGTTGAGCGCCAGAGCTCTGGCGACCCCGATACGCTGTCGCTGACCACCGGAGAACTCGTGCGGGAACAGGTTTGCCTGGTACTGCTGCAGCCCTACCTCTTCGAGTAGGTCGCCTACACGGTTCCTGATCTCGTTCTTGGTCAACGTGCTGTTGACCTCGAGAGGCTCCCCGACAATGCTGCCAACTCGCATCCTGGGGTTGAGGGACGCCCAAGGGTCCTGGAACACAGCCTGTACGCTGGACTTGTAGTACCTGGTGTTTTCCCTTGTCAGGTCGGTTGCATCCATACCCTCAAAGAAGAACTGGCCATCAGTAGGTTCCTCCAGCTGCAGTATCAGCTTCGCAGTTGTGGACTTTCCACAACCAGACTCGCCGACGAGACCGTATGTCTTGCCCGGTTCGATATGGAAGTTGATGCCGTCCACGGCCTTGAGCATGGCCTTGTTTCGGCCCAAGAATCCCGATCCTACAGGAAAGTACTTCTTTAGGCCTCTAACCTCGAGAAGCGCGCCGTTAGAGCCATTTTCGCTAGTCATGAGTCAAATAACCTCTCAAAGGAGCTATTCTAGTCACCGTCTCCGGCGCTGATAGCAGCGCCTTCACTTTCTCTCATCCAGCACGCTGCGTGCTGCCCTTCGTCGACCGGGAAGTCAGGAGGGTACTCCTCAAGGCACTTGTCGAAGCTGTACCGGCACCTTGGTGCGAATGAGCACCCCTGTGGCAGATCCCACAGCGCCGGAGGCTGGCCTGGAATGGAGTAGAGGCGTTCCTCGGTCTCCTCCATCCTCGGAACTGACTGAATCAGCGCCTCAGTGTATGGGTGAGACGGGTTGTTGAAGATCTGCCGGACATCGCCCTGCTCTACGATCTTGCCTGCGTACATCACAGCAACCCGGTCGCACATCTTTGCGACGATTCCGAAGTCGTGAGTGATAAAGATAATCCCTACTCCGGTGGACTCCTGGAGTTCACGGAGCAGCCTGAGGTACTGAGCCTGAATCGTTGCATCCAGTGACGTTGTAGGCTCATCGGCGATCAGTACGACTGGGTCGCATGATATGCCGATTGCTCCAACTACACGCTGGCGCATACCGCCTGAAAGCTGGTGAGGATAGTCCTTGATCCGGACATCAGGCGCCGGAATCCTGACTTTCCTGAGCATGTCAATGACGGTGTCTTTGAGCGCTTCGCCTCCCAGACCCTTGTGGATCTTGAGGGCCTCACCGACCTGGTCCTCGATGTCGAAGACCGGATTCAGAGCTGTCATAGGGTCCTGCAGCACCATGCCTATGCGGCTGCCGCGGACTTTTTCCATCTCACCCTCGTCAAGAGTGAGGATGTCTTCGCCTTCGAGCAAGACACGCCCACCTACGATGTGGCCTGGAGGAGAAGGTACCAGTCGCATGATGGACAGCGAGGTAACCGACTTACCCGAGCCTGACTCACCTACGATGCCAAGGGTCTCGCCTCGTCTTAGCTGGAAGCTAAGACCGTCAACCGCTTTGACTACGCCCCAGCGAGTTACGAAGTACGTCCGAAGATCTTGCACATCGAGCACTACCTCGCCGATGCGGCTGTTGGAAGTCGTCATCCTTACTTACTCCTTCCGTGTATCCCTTAGTAATAGTGGAGGCCGAGGCCTCGCGATTCGTGGCCAATTGTCGTGCCAAAGACAAACCGCGCTAGTCAGAATGGAAATTCTGCAAGCGAGCCCAATATAGCCAATAGAGGTTCAAAACGCAACCCTCGCCGCAGAGAAAGCAGGGAGTCAACAGGCGTGTACGTGGTATGATTGGAGTTACGAGTCAGCAGAGGCAGTACTTCTGAATTGGGAGTTGGTTAGTGACTACTGCATCCGATACAAACACAGCGGCCTCGTCGTCCTGTCCGAGATGCGGACAAGATATGAGGCGAGAGCATGACGGAGTGCGAGAACCTCCCATGCCCAAGGTGTTCTGGTTCTGCACCAACTCAGACTGCGACGACGGCAGAAACAACCGACTGTACAGCGGCGGGTAGGAAGACTCGGCGGTCCACTGTACATTGACGCTCGAATGTCCAAATAGTAGAATTCAAGCTAACGGGCAGATGGATTTGACTTCGTTAAGGAGCTATGGGCAATGGTAATGGAAGCACCGGCACCGCTGACTATCAATATAGACAAAGACGCTGCCGAACACGTACGGGTCTTCGCCCAGCAGTCCGGCAAGCCCGACTCGCACCTACGCGTTGGAGTCAAAGGCGGTGGCTGTGCAGGCATGACCTACATTCTGGACCTCGTCGATACTCCCAACGAGGACGACAAGGTCATCGAGGAGCACGGACTACAACTCTACGTAGACCGCAAGTCTTACATCTTCCTGGCCGGTACCATACTGGAGTACTCCGGCGGTCTAAACGGCAAAGGGTTCGTGTTCAACAACCCGAACGCGAAGACCACATGCGGATGCGGAACCTCGTTCAGCGTTTAGACGGAACAACGTAGACACAAGAACGACTGCGCCGCGTTCATGGACGCGGCGCTTCTTTTTCGGGGGTAAATGCTGTGGCTACCCAGATTTCGACCAAGTCGGCACTGAGCAACAAACTGCGAAGCAGGGCCGTCGCATTCGACGTATCAGACTTCGGAAGACTCAAGGTGACCGGAGAGGATGCCATCGACCTGCTCGACCGGCTCTCCACCAACGACTTCAAGCTGTTGGAGCCAGGTGGAGGGATTAGCACCGTACTGACCACGAACAAAGGTCGAATTATCGATCTGCTTCGTATTCTCCAGCGTGAAGACGATCTGCTAATGATCACAAGCCCGGGGACTGCGGCACGAGTCGCCGAGTGGATAGAGTTCTACACATTCGTAGAGGACATAGAAGTCGAAGACGTCACGGCCACCACTTCACAGTGGCTCGTCGCCGGTGAAGGTGCTATGGACGCAGTTGCGGAGGCTGGTTTCGACACGGACGGTCTTAACGAATCGCTCAGCAACGCTACGACAGGTGAAAGCTCGACCATCGTCCGCACCATGCTCGGAGAGTTCCCCGCATACGAGTTGATTACGCTAGCGAGCGAAGGGACACTGTCTTTTGGTGCAGAGTACCTGGGTCGGCCCGAACTTGCTCAGCTTCGCGTCGAACAGGGCGTCCCGGCATACCCGCAGGAGATGAACGAGGACAGAAATCCGCTGGAGTCCCTACTGAAGCCCCACATCAGCTTTAACAAGGGCTGCTATATCGGTCAGGAAGTCGTGGCACGTCTGAACACGTATGACCGCGTCCAGCGATTTCTCTGCCAGCTTATTGTGGACGACGAAGCGACGGTAGACACGGGCGCAGCCGTACTCGTAGAAGGTGACCAGGTTGGCGAGATAACTACGTCGGCGCCTGGCCTGGCGCTCGCATACCTGCGCAAGCGTTTCTACGAAGACGGGCTTCGTGTAGAGGTCAGCAGCAACGAAGGCGTTACGGGAGCCACAGTCCGCGACATCAGGCCGCCCGAATACAACGACTAGTCTTCTTCGTTAGCCTTCAGGGTCAACCCGCCATCGACCAGTATCACCTGACCACGAATCATTTCAGCGTCTGGCGAGCACAGAAACGCCACAGTTTTGGCGATGTCCTGAGATGTCACCATCCTGCCGGCTGGCGTATTGTGACCCGACTCGAGCATCTGCTCCCGGTTTGGGAAGTGGTCCAGCGCGCCGGTATCAACGTATCCCCCTGATACCGCGTTAACCGAGATCCCAAGGGGCGCGAATTCTACTGCAAGGTAACGCGTTACTGCCTCAAGAGCGGCCTTGGATACGCCGACAGAGAAGTAGAACGGCAGTACACGTCTCGAGCCTTCGCTGGTGATGTTGACTATGTGGCCACCGTCCGGCATCAACCTGGCAGCCCTGACGGCGCACAACCAGGCAGCCCTGGCGTTGACGTTGAGGGTCCAGTCCCAGTGCCGGGCCTCCAACTCCACCGCCGCCCTCTGGACACCGGTTGCAGCGTTGTTGACAAGGATATCGACTCGTCCATACTCAGACTCGACGGCATCGAACAGGTCGTCGATCTTTTCCTCGTCGCCAAGATGCGCCCGGACTCTCAAACACCGAACGCCACTGGCCTCGATAGCCTCAGCAGCGTCGGACGCCGCACTATGATTTCGGAGGTAGTTGAACGCTATATCGGCGCCTCGACCGGCCAACTCAAGGGCAATCGCCAGACCTATGCCGCGCGAGGCCCCTGTTACGAGAGCGACCTTGCCTTCGAGACTCATAGCGAGATACTCAGATCGCCATGCCGCCGTCGACGCTAACGATCTGGCCAGTCATGTACTTTGCCTTCTGACTCGCGATAAAGGCTACGAGATGGGCGACGTCGTCAACTTCACCGAAGTGTCCCTGCGGAATCCAGGTCATGATCCGATCCTTGGTTGCCTGTGGGAGCACGTCCACGGTGTCTGTGCTGATATAGCCGGGCGTGACCGTGTTTACCGTGATGCCGCGCGTGGCGACTTCCTTGGCGAGCGCCTTTGTAAAGCCGATCATTCCGGCCTTCGAGGCTGAGTAATTGGTCTGTCCAATATTGCCCCTGATGCCCACGACCGAGCCGATGTTGATTATCCTTCCCCACCTGCGGCGAATCATCTGCCTGACGACTGCGCGAGAGCAGTAGAACATACCATTCAGGTTCGTTGCGATTACCCTGTCCCAGGCATCGTCGCTCATGCGGACGAGCAGGCTATCGCTGATTATGCCCGCGTTGTTGACAAGTATGTCGATCTGGTCGAACCGCTCGTTGACCTCGTCAATCATGCGAGACACCTGGTCGAGATCGCTCACATCTGCCTGAACTGGAAATGCATCTACTCCAGACTTGAGGAGGCCTTCGACTGTCTCGTCCGCCTCGTCAGGGGAGCTGTTGTAGTTGACCGCGACACTTACGCCCTGCTCACCGAGGCGAAGCGCGACTGCTCTTCCTATGCCTTTCGACGCTCCGGTTACAAGCGCGAAGCGTCCTTCTATGTCAGACTTGGCCAAGTTGCCTCCGATTGCAGTTAAGTTTATTCATCGAGTCCAGAGTCGAGCATCTCGAGTCGATTATTCATTTGGGACACGAAGTCAGTCTCGACAGCCATTTTTGCCATGCCGAGCGCTCGCTCCACTGCACCGGCGCGAGCGGCTCCATGGCCGACCACGCTAATGCCGTTGACTCCAAATAGCGGGCCGCCCCCACGACTCTCCACGACATTGTTCATGTCGTAGAACTCCTGAAGCAGAGATTCAAGGTCGGCGCTGGGTACTACACCCTCCAACCTGGAGCGCAGGTGTTCGCTCAGCTGCTGGCCCAACCCTTCGGTGAGCTTCATGACGATGTTGCCAACAAAGCCATCGCAGACGACGACTTCTGCTGCCCCTTTGGGCAGGTCGTTCGCCTCTATGTTGCCAATGAAGTTCAGGCCGCTTTTCTCGAAAAGCTCCGTTGTCTCTCTGACCTGCCTGTTACCCTTGCCAGCCTCGGCCCCGACACTGAGGAGAGCGATCCTGGGATCGTCCGATCCAAAGAAGGTACGGGCAAAGACGTCCCCTATCGCTCCAAAGCTCAGGAGCTGGCGCGGTCTGCAGTCAACGTTGGTCCCGAGGTCAAGTATGCACGTGTTCGGCGCAACGCCGACGACCGGTCCGCCAAGCGCTGGTCTCTCGACACCACTTGCCAGACCAAGGATCACGGCGCCCGCGGCCATCGCGGCACCCGTGGAGCCCATGGTGACGCAGGCGTCTGCATGACCCTGCTTGACCATGCCGGTTGCAACCAGGACCGATGCTCGAGGTCTCTGCCTGAGGGCGAGGGCTGGCGACTCGTCCTCGGCGATCACCCCTTCGCTTGGTACAACTCCGATAGGAAGGCGCGATGTATCGTAGGCACTAAGCTCATCCTGGACGGCTTCCGGGTCCCCTACGAGCATTACCTGTCCCTGGCCGGCAGCCGCGAAGTGCACCGCACCCCTTACCACCTCTGAAGGGGCATTGTCTCCCCCCATGGCGTCAAGGGCAATTCGGACGGGAGCGATCTCGGTACTCAAACTATCACCATTCCTGTAACTGCGAGTTCACTAGGCCGGGACTGTAACTTCAGCCTGACCCGAAATCGCGACTTCTCCATTGTCCGTCGTAACCGAGACCGCGCATACTATGCGACTTGATTCTCCGTCGGGAGTAACTCTTTGCACACTGCCGGTTGCAGTCACAGTCTGGCCCGGTTTGACTGGTGAACGGAACCTGATCTTCATCTTACCGGTCTTCGCCCAGTTCGAGCCGAATGCGCCAGTCATAATTTCCGATATGGTCGCGGCAACCATCATCCCATGGGCGATGGTGCCTCCAAACTGGGACTGAGATGCAAACTCGTGGTCGATGTGGATCGGATTGAAGTCACCAGAAGCGTGGGCGTAGTCTTCAATTCGAGCCTGGTCTACAAACCTGTCGACCTGCGGAAGACTGTCACCCTTTTGCATGGTTATTCGGTCTCTCGCGGCCCGAGTCCGGCTGGAATCACTATCGTACTCTTCCCAGACATGACATCAGCAGCGTTATCGTCGGTTACGTGGCAGTCGATTACCAGGAATCGCCAGTCGCCTCGTACGGAATTCTGGACCAGTGTGGCCGCGCAATCCAGGGAACTGCCAACCGCGACTGCGGACATGAACTCGAACTCCTGGCCCGCGTGAAGCGTCCCTCCGGGAATCCGGAGGTGCTGGACCACGCCGCGAATGCTCAACGCAGCCACAGCCATAGCCGGAACAAGCTGAACACCGTCACTGTCACGTAATGGGGGATTCTCATCCTGCACTGCGGCCACATAGTCGGCGACCAATCCCTCATCCACCTGGTATGAGTGCCTTGAGATCTCCTGACCTGGCTGCAGATCTCCGTAGTCAGTAACCATGTTTCCTGCGACTTCCGTAGGTTCGAAATTCGCCACGATTATAGAGACACCAAGGGGTCAAATCAACGCGGCAAATTCACTCAGACAGATTTGTTGCCCCACGCTGCATCTGTGCCTCTTCCAGCAGGCGCTCAAGGACAACATAAGAGGCTTCCTCAGAGTAGTCGAGCTGGCATACGCCCAACACCCGGTATAGTACGCCGGTGGATACGCGGGCCAGCACTGACTCTCCCAATGGTGGCAACTTTACGCCGAGGGCCTGGGCCACAAAACCGCCAGCGAGCATCCCATTGGGTGTCAGGTAGCAGCGAAGGACTACCTGGTCCTGGCAGGTAAGAACAAGGCCCTGCTCATCCTGGGCGAGGTCCATTCTGAGGTGCGCTCTAGGCTGCTCAATCAGCCCGTCGCCAAATTCCGTTACAAGCACGTCCCGTGTAGCCACTCGATAACTCCTACAAGCATCTTGAACGTTCAGCGGGATTATAGACCAGATGAGGCGGTACTAGCAGACTCGCTTGCGCCTACTCAAACCAGAGCCATAGAATACCCGCAGGAATCGACAGGGGCTAGAAGTGGAGGAAGACGTCAGCATGACAACGATCTTCGAAGAACTTGGCGTAAGGCCAGTTATCAACGCGCAGGGCAATCGAACCCTACTTGGAGGAGGTACTCCGTCCCCCGAGATTAGGGCAATGATGGATGCCGCAGAGGACTACTACGTCAACATGAGCGAACTGATGGACGCGGTTGGCGCACGGATCGCCGACATGCTGGATGTCGAGGCTGCACTTGTAACGTCGGGATGCTCTGCTGCACTGGCGTACGCTGCAGCGGCATGCATGACGGGCGACGACGTGGACAAGATCGAACTGATACCAGACACGTCGAGCATGTCCAATGAGATCATCATCCAGCGCCAGCTCAGGGTCAAATATGACCGGTGCATGTCGATTCCGGGCGGCAGACTGGTCGAGATTGGAAACGACGACCGGACTACGGTCGAAGACCTTGAATCAGCAATCGGCTCACAGACTGCCGCGGTCCATTACCTTGCCCCCGGTGACAGAAACCCCGGCGCTCTCCCGCTGGAGACAGTCATCGACGTTGCACACGCAAACGATGTACCTGTGATAGTCGACGCCGCAGGACAGGTCTATCCAACCGATCTTCTGAGCCGGTATGTAAAGATGGGCGCAGACCTGGTCGCGTACGGGGCAAAGTACTTCGGTTCCGTGAATTCAAGCGGCCTGCTGACAGGAAGGGAAGACCTTGTCGACGTTGCGCGGTCCCACAGCTTTGTGGGCTTTGAGGCGTCACCAATCAGGTCGTTTGGGCGTCCTATGAAGGTTGACCGCCAGGAGGTGGTGGCCGTGTACGGCGCGCTGCGAGCATGGTTGACCATGAACCACGAAGACCGATTCGGTGCCTATGAAGCCAGGATCGACACATTGAGGTCTGGACTGTCTGGAATCGACGGAATCGCGCTGGTCGATCTGGCTGACGACGGCCCGGCTGAGGGTCTGACCGTCATAGTAGATCCTGACGTGGTAGGAATGTCCGGGGCTGACGTCGTTGAGGAGCTTCGAGACGGCAACCCCAGCATATGGGTGAGGGAGTTCGACTCCGGCGACCGTTTTGGCATCAGGCTCCTCACACTGAGCGAAGGGGCTGAAGAAGTAATAACCGACCGCCTGCGCGAGATCCTCGGGTAGTCGCCAGTAGTCATGATCTCGATTGAACTAATCCGAAGAGACTCTGACTCTGTGCGCGAGGCGATGCGCAAGCGCGACTACGATGCCGGCGCCATCGACAGGATCCTCGAACTGGACACGGACCGCAGGTCGTCGATCGTCCAGATCGACGAATTGCGCGCGAGGCGCAACGAGGTCAGCCAGCAAATCGGTCGATCGAAAGAGCGACCGCCTGAACTGATCGAAGAGATGCGTGAGGTCGGACGGCGTATCAGTGAGCTTGAAGGTAACCAGCGCACCATCGATGAAGAGCTGGATACCCTATTGATGGCAGTGCCGAACATACCTGACGACAGTTCCCCCGTTGGGCAAGACGATTCGGCGAATATCGAGGTCAGGCGCGTCGGCGAATTGCCATCGTTCGAATTCGAACCGCAGGCTCACTGGGACATCGTGGAAAACCTTGGGATAGCCGACTTCGAGCGTGGGGCGCGTCTAGCAGGGTCGAGATTCTTTGTGCTTAAGGGCCTCGGTGCAAAGCTCCAGCGAGCAGTAATCTCCTTCATGCTCGACTTGCATGTCGACCAACACGGCTATACCGAAGTCTACCTCCCGTACATGATGAACAGCGCCACAGCGCTCGCCAGCGGTCACCTTCCGGGATTTCGGGAGGAGATGTACCGCGATGAAGAGGACGACCTTTGGCTGTTACCCACGGCCGAGGCGGCAATCACCAGCCTTCACCGAGGCGAAATCCTGCCTGCGGACGACCTGCCGCTGTACTACGTCGCTCACACGCCCTGCTGGAGGCGGGAAAGGACGTCTGCGGGTCGGGACACGCGCGGCATGACACGAGTCCACCAGTTCGACAAGGTGGAGATGTACAAGTTCGTCGCACCTGAGAATTCAAGCGCTGAACTAGAGTCACTCGTAGCAGCCGCAGAGGATGTGGCGAAGGCGCTGGAGATCCCTTATCGCATACTCGAGCTATCAACGGGAGACCTTGCGTCTCCGGCGGTGAAGGCGTTTGACGTCGAGATGTGGGCACCGGGAGCAGACCGCTGGCTTGAAGTTAGCTCATGCTCGAACTGCACTGACTACCAGGCGCGCAGGGGTAGGGTTAGATACAGGCCGGAGACGGGTGCCAGACCACGTCTGGTCCACACGCTTAACGGTTCGGGCCTGGCGCTCCCGAGGGTGATGATCTCGATACTGGAGAACTACCAGCAGGAAGACGGATCGGTTGTCATCCCGGACGCACTGAGGCCGCACACGGGATTCGACAGGATCGCTACGCCTCTATAGGGGCGTTGTGCTCTTCCCTGAGTATCCTCTTCAGGACCTTGCCCATCGGGTTCCGTGGCAACTCACCAACTACTACAACCGACTCGGGCCTCTTGTAGCTAGCGAGCCTCTCCCGACAATACTCGATTACTTCATGCTCGTCGACGTCGCGACCGCCCTTGGCTACGACAACGGCTCTCACACGTTCGCCCCAGCTGATGTCTTCCACGCCGATAATCGCCGCTTCTTCGATGTCCGGGTGTGAGTGGAGTACCTGCTCAACTTCTTCAGGGGAGATCATTTCTCCGCCGCGCTTGATGAAGTCCCTGGCCCTGCCGGCCAGGAAGATGTAACCGTCCTCGTCCCAATAACCAAGGTCACCGGTGTAGAGCCAACCATCCCTGATTGTCTCTTCGGTACTCGAGTCCTGGTGCCAGTAACCCTTCATCAGCCGCTGGCCTCGAGCGACAATTTCGCCCGTTTCACCAATAGCGACGTCATCGGCATGCTCGTTGACGATGCGCACCTCGACGTCTTCCAAGGGCTTTCCGATTGAGCTGAGCCGTCTGAGCTTGCGCTCAACTTCTTCCTCGGAGCCGTCTAGCACATGGTCGTCCGGCGGGAGCATTGTGATCGTCGCAGCAGTCTCGGTCTGTCCGAAGGCGTTGATGAACTGAACACCCGGGAGCACGCTTATTGCCTGCTTGATGACCTCGACTGGCATCGGGGCCGCGCCGTACGTGATTACGCTCAGGCTACTGAGGTCGCGCTGTTCGAACTCTTCGTGGTCTATCAGCATCTTGAGCATTGTCGGCACCATCATGGCGCGATCGACACGCTCTGTCTGAACCAGGTCCATCCACTGGCTGGCTTCGAACTGCCTCTGGATTATCAGCGTCCTGCCACCGTACACAGCGCTGATCATCGCCTGCATCCCCGCGATGTGGTACAGGGGCACTGTGAGAATGTTGCGTTCATCAACTTCCGGATCGGCGGGAGTCACGTGACTGAGGATGTAAGAAGCGAAGCTGTTGTGGGTCAGCATTACGCCCTTGGGGTAGCTCGTTGTGCCTGAGGTGAACAGGAGTACGGCGAGGTCATCCTCGGCGGTAGTCGGCCACAATTCTTCTTCAACCGCGTTTGCAAGCAAATCTTCATACGAAAGCCAACCGTCTCTGGGTTCATCGAGCGAAATGTAATGCTCTACGGAGTCGAGTTCGTCGGCAATAGAGTCAACAAGATCGAGGTACCTCGAGCCTACAAGGAGAACCTTCGGGCCTGAGTCCCTGATCATGAACGATACTTCGTCGCCTCGCGCGCGGAAGTTGAGCGGTACGAACACACCGTCCGTCCTGGCGGCGGCGAAGCATGTCTCCACGACCGCGTCGGTGTTGACCTGCACAATTCCTATCCGGTCACCTTCGCCAACCCCCAGGGACTGTAGGGCACTTGCCAGCCGCGTAACCCTGGACTGCAATTCTTCAAAGGATGTGCGTTTTCCCTCGAATACCAGGGCGGTACGATCGGGAACGATCGCAGCAGAGATTCCCAGAAACTCCGATACATTCATTGTGGTCCAATTCCCCTTGTCACGAATCCGGTCGTCGACTGCCCGCGTTATGAGCTGTCTACCAGCCTACATAGTAATGCGGCTCCTAAAAAGCCGCACTAAAGATTACCACCATTGCGTAGCTAATTCTACTTACCGACGGGTTGCCGCCTCATGAGTATTCTCGCAAGTCTCAACTCCAAGTCGAGACCGCGTTCCAAGTCGAAATCCATGCCCTCAAGTACCGCTCGCTTGACGGCTGCGATCGAGTCACTGGGTAAGCTCGCCAAGTCGTCCGCTGCATCAGCGGCCGAGGCATCCAGCGAGTCGCGAGACACCAACTTGTGGACGAGCCCGATTTCCAGGGCTCTCGAGGCTGAGATGACGTCGTTTGTGAGAAGTATCTCCATTGAAGCAGTTACGCCAATGGTGCGAGGCAACGTCTGGCTTGCCGATTCGGGCATCCTGAAGACCGCGTTGTCAGCCGCAATGCGTATGTCGCACAGACAGGCGATTTCGACTCCTGAGCCTATGATATAGCCGTGGAGCGCAGCCACGAGCGGCTTGGAAATCGACAGGAACAGGCCCCAAAGGTCCCGCTCCCATCGCACCTGGCGTGCGATTGTCTGTGAGGGTGCAGTACCAAACTCCGTCAGATCGGCCCCTGCACAAAAGCCCCGGTCGCCTGCTCCGGTGATGAGTACGGCCTTCACTTCGGAATCATCCCGTACGGCCTCAAGCGCCGCGTAGAGATCATCTCGCATCTGTACGTTGAATGCATTGATGACATTGGGGCGATTCAGCGTAACGGTCGCCACGGAACCCGATTTGGAGAGCAAAACTGTGGGCTCGGCAGTCATGGCAGGACTTTGCTACTCACCACTGAATTCCGGGGCTCGACGCTCCAGGAACGATGAGATGCCCTCGTGCCTGTCGCTCGTGGACTGGAGAAGGAAGCTGAGATCGGCTTCGAGTCTCAGTCCTGAGGTGAGAGAGCCGTCGGAGCCGGCCAGCACTGCTTCCTTGACGTATCGAAGCGCTGTCGGTCCGTGCGATGCCATAGTCTCCGCCAGTTCAAGTGCCCGACGGGTTGCATCACCAGGCTCGACGATTTCGTTCAGCAGGCCAATCGCTCTTGCCTCGTTCGCCTCTAGTGTCCTGCCTGTCATCAGAAGCTCAACAGCCCTGGACCGACCTACGATGCGAGGCAGGCGCTGGGTGCCGCCATCCCAGGGCATTCCCCCTGATTGGACCTGGCGCATCGAAAAGGTCGCGTCTGAGTCTGCAATTCGCAGATCACATGCAAGGGCTATTTCAAAACCCTGATCGTTGACGCTTCCCTGTAAGGAGCACACAACTGGCTTCTCTATAGCGGCAATCGACTGTGCGACTCTCAGATCGGCGAGCCGAGTGTCATCCAAGGCCACTGCGGAAAGAGCTTCAGGGTCAGTGCCCTGGCAGAAGTCCGGGCCTTCTGCCTTGACCACGACGACCCAGACATCGTCATCCTGTCTGACTTCGCTGGCCAGATCGGCAAGCGTATATGCGAGCCCGAAGTCAATCAGGTTGCCGGTATCTGGCCTATTGAGTGAAATCGAGGCAACTCGTCCGGCGATGTCTAAGGAGGCCGTCATTGATGACCCCGATTCAGGTTCAACTGGGCTCGACTGTGACCTGACGCGAATCGCCGAATCCAGTGCTTTCTGTGGTCACCCCGGGATGGTCAGACAGGGCAATGTGCACAATCCGGCGTTCATTGGCAGGCATGGGCTCCAGGGTGATGGAGCGCCCGGTATCCGATACGCGTCGAGCCACGCGGTGGGCCATGTTCTCCAAGGACTGATGGCGCCGTTGCTGGTAGCCTTCGACGTCGATCATCAAGTTGACCCGTTCGTCGAGCTTATGGCTGACAACGTATCTGACCAGGAACTGGAGGGTCTTAAGAGTCTCGCCCTTGCGTCCGATTAGGAGGCCCGCATCATCGCCTTCGATCTCGAAGATCGGTCCATCCAGGTCATCGTTATGGACTTGCTTGAGGGTTAGAACAACGTCCGCGTCCAGATGGTCAATGAGGGTCTGAATCACGCTTGAGGCGACCGTCACGCTATCAGGGGCTGATTCAATGGCGGATACTCTAACTACAGCGGGCTCGGAACCTATTCCAAGAATTCCCGACTTCCCGCGATTAACGACGTCCACCTCTACGTCGACGCGATCTGCGTCTAGTTCCTTTAGAGCGATTTCGATTGCTTCTTCTACCGTTCTGGCTGATATCTCGATCTCCCGCATCGGTTGTCTCCTCAACAGGTGAAACTAGGGCGGGTGCCGACTGCGCCGCAACGGCAGCAGCCTCGTCGGACTTCCCGCGCCCGAACTTGAACAGGTTAATGATGGGGTCCCAACCGGTCACAAAGCCCTGAATGACAAGGCCAACGACGTTCGAGACTACCCAATAGAGCGCCAGCCCACTGGGGAAGTTCAGGGTGAAGAACCCGAACATTGCAGGCATCATCCACAGCATCATTCTATTTGTGGACGCCTGTCGTTCGTCGGCGGTGGGCATGGTGGTCATCTTCTGCATGACCCACATCGATACTCCGACGAGAATAGGCATCACAAACGGGGTCGGATCCGGCCGAGCCAGGTCCATCCACAGGAAGTTGCTGTCGATGGGTATGACGCCATTGACCTGTGGCAGCCAGTCGTAGAGATGGCGCGACAGGCCTACGAGACTCTCAGGGTTGGAGGGAACAGTCTGAATGATCGACTGGTAAAGACCAATCCAGATGGGAAACTGAATGAACATCGGACCCAGGCAGCCAAGAGGGTTAACACCCTGTTCCCGGTAGAGCTTCATGGTCTCCTGAGAAGCTCGCTGCCTATCGCCCTTATGCTTCTCCTGGATCTCCTTCATCATGGGCTGAAGCGCGCTCATGGCCTTGATCTGGCGGCTCTGCTTCACCGTAAGCGGGATCATCACGAGCCTGACCAGCAGAGTGAAGGCAATTATCGCAATACCGAAGTCAGCGAGCAGGTAGTAGTAGAGCAGGACCAGCCCGTTGATCATCGGCTGGATGATCACGAGGTTCCATGTGTCTAGGAAAAAGGAAAAGTCCAAACGTTGCCCCTAACTAGCAGTCCGGGGACCGGCCGGAAGGATGGGGGTCATCTTCGTTGGTAACGATGACCCATTCTTCATCGGGGTTACCACTTGCCTTAACTCGTAATGCTCTGATAGTGCTGTCATTAGCACCAAAGTATATCAGGTCGCCATCTACCTCTATCGAAGTACGAACGTCGCTCTTAGTGGCGCAATCCGAGACCCTACTCCCGTTCGGCTCCAAGAGCTCTATTCGGGAATCTCCTCCGTCAGCGACAGGAACTGCCAGCAACTCGTTGATCACGGCAGGACTACCAACGAGCTGACCTCCCTCGGTGTCGAACACCCACGACAGGTCGCCTGTATCAATATCGAGAGCATATAGATTACCGTCAAGAGAAGGGGCGTAAACTACGCCATCGACTATCAGTGGGGCTGACCAATACCAATTTGATGCACCATCGAATCGCCATACCAGGTTGCCCGATTCAACGTCCAACGCGTACAGCGTGCCGTCGAAGCTCCCGAATACAGCTCGTCCTTCTGCCACTACTATGCCAGAAGTCACCGCCCCACCAGATTTGAATCGCCACTTCTCTGAGCCATCTTCGCTATTGACTGCGTACACACTGTGATCAAGCGTTCCTACCAGCACAACTCCATTTGCGACGGCGGGCGTCGACCACACTGGGCCATCGGTATGATAAGTCCACACCGGGTCGTTGGACTCTATGTCTATAGCGTGGAGAGCTCCCCCTGACCCATCTGCAGATGATACGTTGCCTGTGCCAATCAGGATTCGATTCGCGTCAACCGTAGGCCCACCGACTATTTTGCCGGGAAGTGGCTCCTGCCACAGAAGGTCTCCCTGCCTATCGTAGGCGTATAGGCTTCCTTCATAGCCGCCTACGAAGACTGCACTATCCGTGACAGCGGGTCTTCCGTAAATAGCACGGTCGGTGTCCTCATCAGTGGGAATCTGGCGTCTCCAGAAGACATCGCCAGTATTCTTGTCCAACGAGAGCAACTCACCTTCCATGGTGCCTATAAACAGGCTGTCCCCGGATACGCTGCCAGATGACCAACCCTGTGGCGTGCCAATCCTGGAGCACCCTACTAGCAGGATGCACATCGACACGAAGATCAAGCCTCCGACCAGTGATCTGGTCAGGACAGATTCTCTTTTGAAGTTGTGGTGTGAAGTCATGATAATCATGCCGTTCTGAGCGCCATCAGGACCTGAGTCCCGGCCAGATTCAAGGCACTGGATCATATCCACTGGTCCCTAAGGGGCGGCACCGTCCCAGTCTCTTAGCTACCAGCCAAGAGCCCCTGGGAAGGCCGTACCTGCTTATTGCTTCGTGAGCATACTCCGAACAGGTGGGGAAATGCCTGCAGACCGACGGCAGGTAGGGGGATACCGCGGACTGGTAGATTCGTATTGCCCGAAGAGCAGAATTCTTTATCATCTGCACGGCCGCCTAATCAGCTCTGCCCGCTGCAGCAGCCGATTGATCGAGCCTTCCAGTGAGTGGTAGCCGGCGTACCGTGCGCGCTGTCTGGCAACCACCACCACATCCCATCCGCACTTCACATCTGCCGAGGCAAGCGCCGCCTTCAGGCGACGGCGTATCCGGTTGCGCTCAACCGCATTTCCAAGCCGCTTGCTCACAGCAAACCCAAAACGAGATGCTTGTGCGTCATTTGGAAGGGCGTTCAGAACGAGCATGGAATCCGCCCAACTTCTGCCTCCCCTCCTCACAGCCGCGAAGTCTGAAGTCTTCCTCAGCCTGTTGGCCCGCTTCAGAGTCACCCACCCTGAAGAAAACGACTGAGTGCTGACGTACAGGCGGATGCAGAGTGTTCGGTCAGAGTCGGCATGGAATGGAGTCCTACAAAACCGTCAACTTGTGACGGCCCTTGAACATCCTCCGCTTGAGGACGTTGCGGCCGGACTTGGTTCGCATCCTGGACCTAAATCCGTGCACTCGGGCACGGCGTCTGTTGCGAGGTTGGTACGTTCTTTTTGGCATATTAATTCAACCTTAAATCCAACGAATTATAGTGATCGGCGGAAATTGGTGTCAATTTGGGCAGACGACCGAATAGGCATGAGATGACCCCGACTAAACTTGCGGCAATCTGGGCGATCGGAGTCGAGTCACCAAACGGTCTCTGGAACTTATTCCCTGGGGAGTTGTCCTCTCAAGAAGACCTTTAGAAGGGCCTCGTTGGCCGCACTGGTCAGACGGCGTTGAATCTGCCCTTCCTTGTCTATGAAGAATGTAGTCGGGAGCGAACGGACTTCGTATGCTCGAACTATGTCATTAGTCTGATCCAACCCGATCGGATACGTGACACCGGCCTCTTCAGCGAAGCCCTGCGCGTCTTCGAGGGTATCCGACATCGCCACGCCCACGAACACCACGTCCCTGTCCCGGTACTCGTTCCACATTGTTTCGAAGAAAGGCATCTCCCAGCGACATGGGGGGCACCAGGAGGCCCAGAAGTTCAACACAACCACCTTGCCTTCCAGATCGGAAAGGCGAAGTGTGCCTCCATCGAAGGTCTCCATTTCAAAGTCGGGGGCCGGCCTGAACTCGGTCTGACCCCGGGACCTGATGACCCTGGGAGTCGGAGCCGGAGTGGCCGTTACAGTGGGACGAGGAACGGCCGTGGGCTCGGGCGTCGGCGAAGGAGGTACTGGAGTCGGCTCCGGTGTGGCCGTGGGAGGTTGAGGAATTGCTGTTGGCGTATCGGCCGGGAGCGGGGCAGCGCTAGGCTGGCCGCAGGATGCGATTACAAGAATCAGTATCAGGGCGAGGGAAGCCGTTAAGACTCGCCGGTAGGATGCACATTGCAGTAGGTACGACATAGCAGGATTATAGCGGAAATCAGGAAGCTCGCCACGAACGACACCACCTCGCAACGTCCTTGATTGCATGAAAATGCCTCGCTATCATCCGAACACGTTGCCTACGCTACAGGAAGTGACTCCCAGCCGTGCCACCTGAAATGCATGACAACCGGCCCACATTGCTCAGGTGGAACGACCACCTGACCGGCAGGTCGTGCACACTGCGGATCGCCGACTCGGACATCGGCTGCTCCCTCGCAGAGTTGGTTCCTGCGTATCTAACGGACGTAGACCCCATGCTCCTCGCTGACGGCGGCATGATTCTTCCTGGCTCCGCGTCAACCCTGATGAGTATCCAGGACGTATCCCACATGACTAACAGCCAAGGTGTGCTCCTGTCCCTCGCGCCGGGCACAGTCTTCAGGTCAGACGTACGTGAACTGTCACCGCAGGAGGTGCCCCCCCGTTCAGTAGCTACGGTACGCGGGACCGAAGTCGGCCTGATTGACATCACGATAGACCGCAGTGAGACGGGATATAGCCGCAACTGGCAGGGTTTCAATCAGCGCAGGTGGGAGCGTTCGGCGTCACACTTCGAATATTTCGTAGAGACTTCCATAAGGCAGTTCCACGGGGAAGAGTACGACGAAGTCCTGGGGCTCGGTGACTACGTTGCCCGGGTCAAGTTTCTAGAGGCAATTGCCAGAGCAATCTGGGACGCACCATTCGAAAACTACTCACGTTTCACTGGTGATAAGCTTCGCTACAAGACGGGGGATGAGGCGCTGGCTCACATTATCGAAGGGCGAGGCGCAATCTGTTCGGAGAAGGTGCAGGCGCTGAAGTTCGTAACCGACCATTTCGGCTTCGAGTCCCACTACGTGCTGGTGGGACCTGACACTCCTGGCCCAGTTCCCGTCGACCACCTCAGGCACATCCTGGACACGTTCGACTTCCGAGGGGCGGCACCAGCTATGCGGTTCTGGCAGCACATGGCACTGGAATTTGTGGTTGACGACGAGCACATTCTCGTTGACGCGACTAATGGAAACATCCCCTTCCTATTCACGTACGGAGCGGAGACAGAGGACGTTCTGAATGATGAGCGTCCTAAGCCTATCACCACGATGATGGGGACCTATCCCGAGAAGTTCTACTATCATCGAGCGCCGGATGACCTGGCACTGGACCTGTGCTACGCGATGGAGAATTTCATTCCAGAGATCGACCTAGTGCAGGTGTTCGATAACGAGCTGGGTCTTGCGCTTACCTCGGAGTTCCTTGTCACTCCCCTGCCCTATAGGTCTCATGCTCACTTTGACTCTCTGACCAGCATGTACAGAGATCTGGCTGAGCCACGGTGCCTGACATTCGATGCTGACCCCCAGTGGAGACTCGAAGGGCCGGTGGGCACAGAGTTCATGGAATGTGAGCCATTTGCAGCCGAGATGGTAATGGCCTCTTACACCCACCTGGTGGACAGGTACAACCTGTTCGAGGACGAGTGGCATGAAATGGGCCTTGCCGTCATCCGGCTGCAGCCTGACAGATGACAAGGTTGGCCAGACCCAGCAATTACGTTCAGCTCCTGTCGGAGGCCGTTGCCGCCTCACGCAATACCCGATTCTGGCGTGAAAAACTGGGAGAACGGCCTGTTTGCACAATTGACGACTTTGAGACTCTTCCGTTCGCCTCAGTCGAAGAGTACCGCGCTCAGACATTCGACTCTGTTGTAGCCGATCCTGGGGGAATCGAGTGGATACCTGGACCATGGCTGGGGCAGTTCCCCAACCGAGTTCCAATGGCGGAAGGTCCGGCAGAGGCGCAAGTCAGGGTCGACCTAATGTGCGAGGCGCTCAGCCGAGCGTTGCCGGACGAGACTCGCGGCTCAAGCGCGCTGGTTGTGGTTGAGAGTAAACGCCGTCATTTTGGAGCGGAAGTGTGCTCCGTCTTAGTCCGCATGGGAGTTCGGGCGCACCTGATAACTGAGGATGCGACTGACCGAATGCCAGAATTGCACAGCACATTCGCACCCGACTTGCTGGTAGCGCTGTCATCAAGGTTGCATCTTCAGACACTCCCAGACTCTGTTACAGGAGTCGTTACTGTGCTGAGCGATGCCATGCTGGAGGGCAAGCGCTACGTCGACCTGCTTATTCAAAACGAACTTGGCGTGCTCGGATCGAGAACAGGGCCTAGTCTATACGATCTAAACCATCACACGTTTCACATCGAAGAGTCACCAGCCGGGACGATGGCAGTTACACCGTACTTCAGTCGTGTGCAGCCGGTCATCCGTCTGGACACTGGGATAGACGCGTCTGTGTTAAATTGATGCCATGGACGACCGTGGAACCGATGAACTGATTTCAGCGGAGGCGCAGGCTGCGTTGTGTGTGCCTGAGACACCGGCATACGTGTATTCTGAGGCCGTCCTGCGCAGCACGGCCTCCCACGCCTCCTCCGTCGCCTCGAATGCCGGCTGTAAGCTCCTGTACACACTCAAGCCCTGTGGGCTGGCCGGGGTACTGGACGTACTTTCGCCGTACGTCGACGGCTTCGGAACGAGTTCCATCTTCGAGGCAAGACTTGCTGGCGGGGTCGCATCGACCCACCAATCCATTCACTGTTACTCACCGGCGTTTTCACACGATGAACTTGCTGATGTCCTGGCGACGGCCGACTATGTTTCGTTGAATTCGTTCAGCCAGCTTGAACTGGCAGCGACACTGGGTCATGGAACTGCGTCGATCGGACTGAGAGTAAACCCCGAGATGGGATTCGCTGCCGACGAACGATATGACCCCTGCCGACCGTATTCCAAGCTCGGCGTACCTCTTTCGGACTTCCTTGGGCTCATCGACAGTTCGATGCATGCTCAGATAGTCGAGGGTATCCACATACACAGCAACTGCGAATCAGAAGACCTGGGTCAGCTCGAAGCCACGGTAGAAATACTGGAGGGCCCTCTGAGCAAGCTCGAACACATTTCATGGGTCAATCTCGGCGGAGGGTACTACCTAAGCCCCGAGGTCGATGTCAGACCCCTGGAGAGGGCTACGAAGTTCCTTTCCGAGCGGTTCGGCGTAACTGTGTTCATCGAGCCCGGAACGGGCCTCGTCCAGCAGGCAGGGATGCTGATCACGGAGGTCCTGGACGTATTCGAGAGCGACGGTAAGAGTGTCGCAGTCATCGACACGACCACAAGTCATATGCCGGAGGTGTTCGAGTACGAGTTCGCCCCTTCGGTGGCGGGCCCCTCAGAGGGCGGCCGGGTGGCAACAATTCTGGCTGGAAGGTCGTGCCTCGCCGGGGATGTGTTCGGCGAGTACAGCTTCCGTGAGCCAGTCCATGTAGGTGAACGAGTAGCAATCATGGATGCTGGATCTTACAGCCAATCCAGAGCGGCGCCGTTCAACGGAATACCAACTCCTTCAAGTTACATATTGCGTGATGATGGCTCATTCGAACTGTCGGCGTCGTATGAGTACAGGGACTTTGCATTGAGAAACGGGATGGCGGCAGTTGCGTCTGCTTGAACGCGCTGCGACCGTCGCCCCCAAGAAGCTCGACTTCAAATTGATCGGGGATGAGGTCTCGGGAGCCTTGCCCAAGGGCGACGTCCCAGTCCGTTTCGCGGTCACGAAATCCGGGAGCACCGGCTGGGACTGCGAATTGGGCGTGATCTGTGGAGATCTTCCTCACTCTTCGGCCCCGCTCTTTGACTTTCGCAAGCGCGAATTTGAGGCTCAAGAGGGCTTCAATGTCGTCATGGTGGTGCCAACCGGAGTCGGCGCTGAAATCGGAGGCCACGCTGGGGATGCAACTCCAGCAGCAATCGCCCTCGCACAGGTTGCTGACACCCTGATAACACACCCGAACGTTGTTAACGCTTCTGACATAAACGAACTTCCGGTGAATGGACTCTACGTGGAGGGCAGCGTACTTGCCCGAATGCTCATGGGCACCGTGGGTCTGAGACCCGCACGCGCAAACCGCGTTCTGGTCGCAATGGACGCCTCTCACGCTGAGCGCTATGCAGCCTACACGGTGAATGCCATCAACGCAGCGAGGGCCACCTACGGATTGAACTGTGCCGGGATCGAAAGGATAGAACCTGCATTGAGCCTGGTCGGGGGATACACTCAGACCGGGAGGGCGTCCGGTTCAGTGGAAGGGTTCGAGGGGCTGATCGACCTCCTAATCAGCAGGAAGGGTGCGTATGACGCGGTTGCTGTCGCGTCTGTGGTCGAAGTGCCACAACACTACCACTTCGACTATTTCACGAGCGGCGGTGAAATGGTGAACCCATGGGGTGGAGTCGAGGCACTTCTGACGCATGCTGTCTCGTCGATCATCGACGTACCGACGGCTCATGCGCCGATGATGGAATCTGACGACATCGCCGCTGTGGACCCCGGTATCGTGGACTCCCGCATGGCTGCTGAAGTGATTTCAATCACCTTCTTCCAGTCGGTGTTGAAAGGGCTCCAGCGATCTCCGCGCATAGTGACCGATGAATCGCATTTCGGGCGGTCCGACGTCCTCACGGCCGAGGACGTGTCATGCCTCGTCATCCCTGAGGGATGCCTGGGACTTCCAACGTTGGCAGCGCTGCATCAGGGCATACCGGTGATCGAAGTCAGGGAGAATCGAAACCTGATGAGAAATGATCTCGCCGCCCTGCCCTGGCAACCCGGACAGTTCTACTCGGCTGACAACTACTGGGAGGCAGCGGGCATTATCTCCGCACTGAAGGCGGGCATTGATCCTGACTCGATGAGACGTCCGATGGAGACAATGCGGGTCCGATCAAATGACCACCAGTCGCGCTAAGGCGACCCTGCGGGAACTCGCCACTCCAGAGAGTGCTGAGTGCGAAGCGTTGCGCGAGATGATGCTCTACTGCGTTGATGGTTTCCCGACTTATCGCCGTATGTTTGACGCTGAGGGAATCCCAAGAGACGAGATACTAGCCGGCGATCCACTGGAACTTCTTCATCAATTGCCGACATTGGAGTCTGGAGACGTCCAATCGTTGAGTACAGAGGCCTTGAGCTCGGTTGACTCGATTGTCGACACGGAGACATCTTCTGGAACTGCTGGCGGCAGAAAGATCCGGTTCATTACTCACGAAGACAACCTTGCTGAGCATGAATTCCTTGCGAAGCTCCTCGCAATCGCAGGCGTGAGTCAGAGAGACAGGGTCGCCTGCGTGGACACAGATCCGGCTGCGGTAATGGTGTCGTTCCCCTGGGCCTGCGAGCTGCTGGGCACAGCAGAGTCGTATTGTGTGAGCACAGGCGTGGACTTTGAAGAGACGTTGCCCTTGCTGAAGAGACTTCAGCCGAACGTAATGATCAGCGTGCCATCAATCATCCAGAGGCTGCTGGAAGATGGATCGGCTATCCCATTCGGATCCATTAGCAGGGTCATCTACATCGGAGAGGGGATGACAGAAAAGACCCGCACGAGGATCGCCGAGGGATTCGGTGCAGAGGTGCACTCGTACTACGGCACCAGTGAGGCCTCAGCCATCGGTATTGAATGCAGTGCTCATGACGGGGTACACCTCATGTCCTCCCGTCACTTACTCGAACTCGATACAAGTGGGAGTCAGGGCAGCGTGGGTGAGTTGATTGTCACGACACTGGAGCAGCGAGGGCTGCCGCTGTTGCGGTATCGCGTGGGAGACCTTGTCCGGCTTCGTGAGGAACGTTGCGCCTGTGGGCTCGAAGACCCGCGGGTGGACATACTCGGACGCTCGGAGCCATTCGCCTCTATACTCGGGTCGAAGATTCACCACGGCGGCTTGCTCACTTCGCTCAACGCCGCCGGAATGGAAGGCCCTCTTCAAGTAGTGCTTACCAACGAAGGACGAACGGAAGTGGTGACGCTGCGGCTTTCCGAAGCAAACATCGACAGAGTGGATTCGATGCGCCATTCGGTGCTTGCCGAACACACCGACATTGAATTCCTGTGCTCAAGTGGATTCTTGGAAGTCCGTTTTGAATTTCGGCCACTCCCAGTCCTACTCGCGACCCGCAAGTCAGATGTGCTCATAGATCTCCGGGAATCAAATTGAGCCTATCGCGTACACGCCCTCGAACTTCTGAGTCCAAGATCGGCCTGCAAGAGGCCGTGGACCTGGCGCGCCGGTCGAGGAGTGCCGGATGCGATTCGATGTCGGACACGGAGCTCGAGACCTTTCTGCATTCAGCAGCGAGTGGCCTCTCAGAGAGTCGCGACGGCGAGCAGGTCGCCAATGCACTTGGCGCGGTAGACACCGCAGTTCAAAGGCGCCTAGGCATCTGGCGTGCAGTTACCCTTGATACTGGTGAACTGGATGGGGCCATCAGGCCAATCAGGCAGAGGGCCGACTCTGCCCTTAGAAAACCTGAGCAAGACACGTATACAGGCAACACAGAAGAATCCCAGCAGCAAGCTGCCTTGGCACTCGCTGACCTCCTGAGGAGATTGACGACGGAGTACCCGTCAGAGGTAAGGCTGCCTGCAGAATTCTACAAGCTATTAGAGGACGCAGACGACGCGGACTGCCTCAGGTTCGCTCCCACTGAGCAGCAGCTCACCGCGGCTACGCTACTGCTGAATGGGGTGATTGTGGAGATGGACGCTGGGGAGGGTAAGACCCTTGCCTCTACGATTGCTGCCGCTGTTCTTGCTGCGTCAGCTCGGAACGTTCACATACTTACGGCCAATGACTATCTGGCGACTCGTGACTGCGACCTCCTCGCTCCGGTCCTGGAGTCTCTGGGACTGACAGTCGGGCTTGTAATCGAAGGAATGGACCGCCGGGAACGGCAGTTCCAGTACGCAGCCCAGATTGTCTTCACTACGGCGAGGGAAGTCGGCTTCGACTACTTGAGGGATAACGTGGCTGCGTCGTTCGACCACAGGGTCAACCCGGTTTTCGATGTCGCCATCGCCGATGAGGCGGACCACCTGCTCATCGATCAGGCGAGAACACCACTGATCATCTCAGGCGAAAGGGTCTCTGATGCTGAGCAAGGAGCGAACCACGAGGCGATTGCCTCGGAACTGCTGGGTGGGCAGACAGCGCATATCGACGAGCTATACAAGGCACTGTCAGGAGGGGAATCTCAGTCAGAGACTCTCGCGACTATTCTCCTGGCCGGTGGACTCACTTCCAGACTCGTGTCGGAACTGGACCGACTTGGGGTCTCCACGCGGCGCGTCTCCAGTGACGTGTCACGGTTGAATGATGAGTACGAAGGCAGCCCACTCGAGAAGGAACTGATCTTTGCCATAGATACAGGCAGGTCCACCCTTCGTCTCACGGAACTCGGCTGGGATGAGGTGTTCGCCAGGGTTGACAGTCCGCTCGATGCATTCGGGGTCGTCCAAGCCCTGAGGGCCAGGGTCATCCACGAAGCCGGAAGTGACTACGTGCTAGCCGAGAACGGAATTACTCTCATCGACAGACTAGACGGGCGACCAATGGTGTCTCACCGCTACATGCACGGACTTCACGAAGCACTAGAGTCCAAGGAAGGTCTTGACCGACTGGGGCAATCTGAAACGAAGGCGCGCACTTCGATCAGGGCGCTGATGTCGAACTATGAGACCATCTGCGGGCTGACCGGCACTGCCATGGAGGCAGAAGACACCTTTGCTGGTGACTACGGGGTTGCGACCGTCAGGGTTCCACCGGAGGTCGTCTCGAAGCGAGTCGACCTCGACACAGTGGTGTACTTTGACAAGGACGAGCACCTTGCGTCGATCGTGGAGCAGGTGGACTACTGGCACGGCCTTGGGCGTCCTGTTCTCGTCACGACGGGAAGCGTCAGGGACTCCGACGCACTCAGCTACGCTCTTACTGAACATTCTATCCCTCACCAGCTTCTCAACGCAGAGAAGGCCGAGCTAGAGTCTGAGATCGTGGTCCGTGGCGGCGAATACGGAGCGGTCACAGTCTCAACTGGCATGGCCGGGCGTGGCTCCGACTTCGTCGTGGAAGACTGTGTCGACGCGGCGATCCTGGAAACAGCCGTCACATGGGCCGGTCAAGTCCTCGGGCGCGGAAGGTCTCCGGTCTTTGAGTGTTCCTCACACGACGAGGCGGAGGCCCTGAAACAAGCCCTCCACGGGCTTGAGGACCGCGAAGTCCAGGTCAGAGCTTCAGGCTACGAGTGCATTGTCGCAGCCCGTCCACTCCATGCGGAATGCCAGGGAGAAGAGCGCATGCCCCTGGGTCTGGGACTCTTTGTGCTGATTACGTCTCTCCCTGAATCTGTCAGGGTGGAGCGTCAGATGAGGGGAAGGACTGCGCGACAGGGATCATTCGGGACAACAAAGATGGCCGTGTACATCAACGACGCAACACTTGCGTTCTCCAGTCGCCAGAGCGACTTGTTCAGAATGGAGAGGGCACCCTGCGGTAGGGTCGAAGGGCCTGAGGTAAGCAGAACCCTGAGGCTGGTACAAGTCGACGTTGAATCTCAGAGAGATGTCACTTCCCGCGCACTGGCTGAGTATGAGGCAGTTGTGGAAAGCGAGTCGCGAGCGCATTATGCGGAGCGTATTCGCATGATGGACTCGTTTCAGTCGCAGGCCCTGGCAGGGAGTATGGTCACCGGGTGGGTCGCGCGCAGGACCAGGGAACTGGATGACCATCGGATCAAGTATGAAACGCGATTTGCTATTGCGTCCGACGGCCTGTGGCACAGCTATCGAATAGACATTGGAGCCTTCGAGACTTGGACACCAAGCGACGTGAGACGGGAACTAGAGGTAGAGGTGCAAAGGCGCTTATCGGTGCATCGAGACCGCCTCGGGTCAAAGAGGTTTTCTCTGGCAGTCGCCGAATGCCGGCTCAATGCAGCAGATGAACTTTGGCCCACGCGCCTGTCGCACCTTGGCGACATGGCGACTACCCTCGCGGTTGGAGCTCGTTCTCGACATGCCGCTGTCACTGAGCTTGCCGAAGAGATCGGCAGCACGAGGGCCGAGTTCTGGGCACAGGTCGAGGACCAGGCCATGAGAACGCTGCTCAACAGTGCGGACATTGCGGGCAGCAGTCGGATGGGCGACAATCACGTTGAGCAGCTGCCTGATGAACTGGAAGCGCTGCTTCGGTGATAGACTGTCTGTAGAGTACATTTGCAGGACCTCACGAAGGGACCAAGATTGAACAAGAGCAGACGTACAAGATCATCCATGGCCATGCTGGCAGGAGTCTCACTTCTGGCGGCCCCGGTGGCTGCCGCGTGTGACTCCGGGCCAACTTACGAAGACTGGGCCGCGACAGACGGGGCAGCAGGCCGCATCAACCTGGACGAAGTGCAGGAGGCTTTCAAGGACTCCAACAGCCCCACGGAGTTTGAGAAGCGTGTCAACGAAATCTACGAGGGTGACGGTATCGTCCTGATCCGGGTCGAGCAGGATGGAAGCAGGACAAATCTCGAAGCTTGGGAAGACCTGAACAAGTCCAAGGAGATCGAGGACGGCATCGACGATCGACTGTTCTCAATCGTCAAGGACAACGACCAACATGAGATGCGTGGTTACGGTGCCAATGGCTACTACCACCACGGATTCGGGGCTGGGAACTTCCTGTTCACGTACATGATCCTGAGCAGCTTCGGACCGTACGGCTACTACACGCCCATTTCTCGCTACGACACCATCAGCCGGAACCGGTCCAACTACAGGAACTCGAGTAGCTACCGCAACCAGGTATCGAAGAACACAAGCTACTTCAACAAGCAGAAGTCGTTTGCTGGTTCGAGCTACGACCAGGCGTCGAAGAACGTAAGCTCCTCAAGACAGTCGTACCAGAATTCCCAGCGTACTACTGGAAACTTCAGGTCAAGCGGCACGGGCGTGCGATCGAGTTGGGGAAGCAGTTCACGCTCAAGCGCTTTCGGGCGCTCCAGCTCCGGATTCACCGGCGGGGGCGGGTCTATCAGGCTCGTCAGGCGCGGCTAGATCGCAAAAAACAGGATCAGGCTAACGCTAATCAGTGCCGCGCTCTCTATGAAGGCGGCGCCAAGGTTCCGGTCTACCGCAAGCTCGTCAGCGAGCTTCACTTTCGGGAACAGCACCTTGTCCACTACGAACCTCACGGCGTAGAGCAGGATGAACCCGACGACTGCGTAGGTAATAAACCCCGCGATGCTTTCAGTCCAACCTACGAACTCGCCGAATACTGCCTTGAATACCACGATTCCGATCGCTACGAGATTACCGGCGAGGGCGACTCCAACTGCGACGTTGTCCGCCTCGATTTGCTCGTGAATGTTGAATGAAGTGGTCCACTCGTAGATCAACGTGTAAACGATCAGAGCGACCAAGCCGAGCACCAGGAATACCAGCGCTGTCTCAGGACCACCGCTCTCGCCTGAAATCGCGCCCGCGATTACCAGGCCAACGGCAACGTAGACGGCGAACTCCACTGCCCCGGTTCCAGCGTTTTGATCGTTTATGATCTCATCTTCTGTGCTGAAATCATGCAGCACCAGCTTGTCAACGATTATGCGTGCGATGTTCAGCACGATTATGCCTGCGATCGAGTAGACGAACACGAGACCGACGTCCTGCCAGTACTCGGCTGTGAAACCAAGGCTGTTGTCCGCGACGACCAGGAACGGCTGATACAGCCCTCCCAGGAACACGATAATCACACCCAGGTAGTAGCCCGCGATGCTTGTGGCCAGCGCGATGTTGTCCTTCTGGTTCAACTGCTCCTGGATCTTGTACGGAGTGATGAAATCCTGCACCAACCTGGCGATGGCGAGCACGATCACGCCCATTACCACGTAGACCAGGCCCCTGGGAATCTGTTCGAACACGTCAACGAATGCTTCTATCATCGCTCGCCTTTTGTTTCACTTAGGGACTGCCCAATTGCCCGGTTGATGTGGTACACCGCACTGAACTCCACTCTAGATTCCGGCCTTCGCCGGCATGACGGATAGGGAGCAGAGACTACTTGTGATAGACGGTCAAGACATGGGGTGAAATGTAAGTGGCGACGTAAACCTCGAAAGGCTGGCCCTCAAACTTGACCACCGACACTCCGCCCTCTTCATCTTCTCTGACGAATTCCCACAGCCAGAAACCCTCGTCCTCGCTGTAACGCACTTCGTAGCTGTTCCTATAGTAGTAGGTATAGCCGTCGTGCTCAAAACAGTTTTCTAACGACTTGTGCTCGTCCCACTCCACAAGGGTATCGTAGTCGAGTCCGACAGCCGAGAGGCCCATAGGCCTGTCCTGAAGGACAGCCGAGATGTGCAGCCCGTCCTGATCCGACCACTCGACGGTGGCTCTACGCTCACCATCTACTACTGAAAGCTCGTGAGATTCCCCATAAGCCGATTCGAGCTTCGTTATTCGTTCGACTATCAGATAGGCGTCTTCGCCGGTCTCCCATAGGCCGGGGACGAACAGGACGTCGCCAATCTTCGCGGACCGAATCGAATCATCGGACGGTACGTCCTCCGACTGCTTCTTTCGTCCCTTGCCGAAAAGAGATCTGAGCATAATTTTCCTAGATTGGCTGGGGTGTGTGGCTCATCCAACGATTGATTGCGGCCTGAGCCCTTGGGCTGATCGCGTTCTGAATACGAACGTTGAGAAGTGCAGGCCTGTCCAGTCTTATCGCGCGCTCGATGGCAGAGTCGAGTTCGTCAGGATGCTCGATCAGCTCACCGTGTCCTCCGAGGCCACGGACCACCTGGTCGTACCTGGAGGGCAGTAGGTCAGTGGCAACAGTTTTGCCATAGACACCTACCTGGATCTGCCTGTCGATGCCCCACGCTGAGTCGTTCCCCATGACGCCGACGATAGGCAGGTTATGCCGAACGGCGGTGTCGTACTCCATTGCATTGAAACCGAAGGCGCCGTCACCTGTAAACATGAAGACCTTGCGTTCAGGATACGCCGCCTTGGCGGCTATCGCAGTCGGCAGGGCCTGTCCGAGCATCCCTAGCGGGGGTAGATACCACCAAGTCTTTGGTGATAGCGCCGACGAGTAGGCCCTCCCGAAGTGGCAGAAGTCGCCGCCGTCGTAGGAGACTATGTCTTCAGGGCCAACATGATACCTCACCGCCTTGTGTACGAATGTCGCGTGCATAGGCGACTCACTTACGGCCAATTCCTCGAGGTCCCTCTGTTGCGCGTCCCTTTCCTCCGCCAGCCTGGAGAGCCATGGAAGGTCGCGCCACTCGCGCTTAACGGCTTCATCTGCCATCTGCCGAGCCACTGCTTCAACGTCACCATGAATGCCAACAGAGACGCCGCGATTCCTGGCAATCTCTGCTGCAGACGGGTCTATCTGAATTACTTTCGCGTCAGCGGCAACGGTGGGTGGCATCGCATAACCGACAATCAGGTCCTGCTTGCGACCCATGAGTACAACGGCGTCCGCCTCGCGCAACAGCCTTGCAGCGCGATTGAGGCCGGAGTCGAAGAAACCGTAGCAGTAAGGGTGAGCGTCCGATACAAGCCCGCGCGCGTCCCCCTCAGTCATGAGCGGAATCCTGGTGGTCTCAATGAGCGCTTCCAGGGTCTCGCCGGAGCGAGCGTAGGCGCCCGCGCTACCGACAATGATCAGTGGCCTCTCGGCAGAGTGCAGTATGTCGACTGCCTCCCGCACCTTTTCAGATGAGGCCGCCGGCGCGCCGATGTCGCGGTACTCACCTGGATTGTAAAAGGCCACGTCTTCTTCAGGAACAAGCTGCTGCTGAATGTCCACCGGAATTGTCAGGTGGACCGGACCTCGCCGCCCCTCGTAGGCAACGCGAAGCGCCGTTGCAATCATGTCTGGGATACGACGGGCATCCGTAACCATCCAGGAGCCCTTTGTAACAGGCTGGGCCATACCTATCTGGTCGATCTCCTGCATCGCACCTCGCCCGAGCTCCAGTAGCTCGGCGCAGCCGCTAATGGAGAGCAGTGGGCTGTCAGAGTGCATGGCGTTGGTGAGGCCTGGAATGGCGTTGGCAAACCCAGGGGTCGTGTACATGGCGACGCCAGGCTGTCCGGTGATCCTGCCCCACGCGTCCGCCATGTGGACGGCCGCCTGTTCGTGTCTTGTGTCGATGAACCGGAAGTCCTGGTCGGCCATCACGTCGAGCACCGGCAGGATATGGTCGCCGGCGAGGGTGAAAACGGTACTCACTCCCTCCAGCTTGAGGGCCCTCGAAATTAGATCGCTGCCACTAATCATCCGCGATGCGGTCATGTAAAGCTCCGATACTCTTCAGGACTAGGGACGGGGCTATTTTATAGACGCCGCCCAAGTTTGCCAATGGATGTGAGAGACCTGACATGAGGCTCGGGAAAGACGAATGCGGGCGGGACGCCCGCGCTCCGAAAGGAACGTTGGCGATCTCGTCGACACGAGGGCTTTTGCAATTCATTGGGGGATTGATATAATTTCGTGTGTCGGAAGAGCCATAGGGCGACCGTCGCTGGGGATTCGTCTAGTGGTAGGACGACAGACTCTGGATCTGTAAGCAGAGGTTCGAATCCTCTATCCCCAGCCAGACCAAAGCCGCCTTGAGGTCATTCCAGAGTCTTCTCAAACGTGGCGCGTTCGTCTAGCGGCCTAGGACACCACCCTCTCAAGGTGGAGACACGGGTTCGAGTCCCGTACGCGCTACCACTCCCCCAAAAGGCGTTTCACATCCTGTGACGTATAACGCCGCTCGGATCCCGGTCACTCCGTTTACGCGTGAGATCGCGCCATGCGTCCGCCAATGTGTGCTGTGCCCTGTTTCAGGGCCAACGCGACTACGAAGAATGCAGTCGCCGACAATGCCATTACGGGGCCAGATGCGAGGTTGTAGTGGAATGACAGGTACAATCCGATGATCGCTGAAGCCGTCCCGATCCCGGCGCCGACGAGCATGGCCAGTGTAAACCTCTGCGTGAGTAGCTGGGCTGCGGCCGCAGGTGTTATCAACATCGAGATCACAAGTACGATTCCCACGGCCTGCAATGCGATGAGGATCACCACGGCCAGGAGGACCAGCAGAAGGTAATCCAGCACCTGTGTCGGAAGTCCCATTACGGAAGCCCCCAAAGGGTCGAATGTGGAGAAGACCATCTCTTTGTGAAGGGCTAACAATAGGACAATTACCACCACAGCCAACACGCCCGTGATCATGACGTCGCTCCGCGAAACCCCGAGCACCTGACCCAGAAGCACAGATTCCAGACTGACATTCAGCCCGCGGGCCGCCGTCAGTAGTGTCAGACCCAGGGCAAACAGCCCAGCGAAGAGTATGCCAATGGAGGTGTCTTCACTCAGGCCAGTCCTCTTGGACAGAAAACCTATGATCAGGGCGAACGCAATGGCGTTCGGTACGAGAATTAGCCATGACGAAGAGATGACCGATACCACCAGCGCAGCGACTACCAGGCCAGGCAGGAGGGAATGGGCCAAGCCATCTGTCATGAAGCCGAGTCCCCTGACGACAACATAGGCCCCGAGAATCGGGCACATTATGCCTACCAGCACGGAAACCAGAAGCGCCCGCACCATGAAGCCATATTGGAATGGGCCCAGAATTGCTTCAGTGACGATGTCCATCGAGAGCCTTTCCGTGAATTGACCCCACACCGTGTGGGCCGTACATCTCCATCAACAGATCGGGCGTAAGTACGTCCTCGGGGGCGCCGCACGCGCAGACCCGGCAGTTAATGCACAGGCATTCGTCACAGTAGTGAGCGACGTGGCCGATGTCATGTGAGGACAGCAGAATCGTTCGCCCCTGATCCCGGAGCTCGTGCAGAACAGTGACAAGCGCTTCTTGCGACGCAATATCAACTCCGCTGAAGGCTTCGTCAAGAAGTAGAACGTCCGCCCCCTGGGCGAGAGCCCGTGCAACAAACACCCGCTGGCGCTGACCGCCGGACAGGTTGCTGACGAGAGCCGTCCTTCTATCAATCATCCCCACCTGTTCCAGCGCTTCCTCGACAAGCCAACGGTCTGCAAGTTTGGGCCTGCGCAGCCATCCGATATTCTTGGTCCTACCCTGCATAACAACGTCCCAGACGCTCATGGGCACGCGCCAGTTGACGTTTTCGTGCTGCGGAACGTAGGCAATGTGTTCCCGAGCGTCGTCGACAGGTGTGCCGTGAATTAGCACCTCTCCCTCGTCCACCTTCAGCAGACCAACAATTGCGTTAAAGAGTGTGCTCTTTCCGGCGCCATTTGGACCCACTACACCCATCAGGCAGTTGGGTCCTGCGGAAAAGGTCACATCGTCCAAGACCAAGACTCCGCCTCTGTAAACGGTAACTCCCTGGGCTGACAGTGGAGCCACACCGGATGGAATGCTATCCGTGCCGTGACCACTAGACTCTGTCGCAGGTGTCTGTGTTGTTGATTGCATCGCTTTGACCCGCTTTCAGTCGTTGCATGTCGGGAACTGTGTGATGTTTTCTTATTGCGACATAATATCATGAAGAGTGCAGTCTGTCATTTGCTTACCAGAACATTGATATATACTGAGTCTCACTAGGGGAAGGCTGTAGCTAACGGGAGGGAGGACTGTAGTGGAACCTGAACTGATCGCAGACTACAACAACCATGTAGGCGAGGGTCCTCTCTGGCACCAGACCGAGAGCCTTCTATATTGGGTCGATATTCCTCAGGGCCGGATCTTTCGTTACGATCCGGTGTCCGGCAAACACGAGCAGTTCCACCAGGGCAGAGTAATCGGCGGATTCACGATCCAGGAAGACGGTTCGCTGCTGCTCTTCATGGACCGGGGATCTATCGCCATCCTGAAAGAAGGTGAGCTCAGCTACATTGTGGACGAGATCCCTGAGGAGCGAGACACCCGCTTCAACGACGTGATAGCTGACCCGCGAGGGAGCGTATTCTGCGGCACCATGCCCACTGACACGGAGCCGGCAAAGCTGTACCGTCTCGACCCCGACGGGAGTCTGACTGTGGTTCTGGACGGAATCGGCCTGTCAAACGGTCTGGGTTTCACGCCGGACCGGAAGCAGATGTACTACACCGACTCCTACGCCAGGAAGATCTACATCTTCGATTACGACGAGCACACGAGCGAGATATCTGACCGGCGTGTGTTTGTCGAGACACCCGAAGACGGAGGCATTCCTGACGGGATGACCGTGGACGCCGAGGGCTATGTGTGGTCCGCCCGCGTCGATGGCTCGGCGCTCTTCAGGTACACGCCGGACGGCGTGGAGGAGAGGTCAATCACATTCCCGGCCAAAAAGGTCTCCAGCGTCACCTTTGGCGGGGACGACATGGACGAGATGTACGTCACTACCATAGGTGGAGACAACAAGGCCGAAGAGGGGCCTGGGGCGGGTGCCCTGTTCAGGTTGAATCTGGGCATGAGGGGTGTGCCGGACTACTATTCGAGGATCGGCATTTAGTCCGGCTCAGGGCAGCAGGTTCACAGCTCTCCGCCAAATTGCTCGGTGATCGAGCGCATCCTGGATTCCGGCCTTCGCCGGAATGACGGGCAGGAATCAGAACTGGGTGTAGAGCGTCGGTGAACGCTGTACCTCGGAGATCTCGTGAGGCTCCAAAGGATACGCTTCCTTCTCGTAGATCTGAATCCGGTCGGAGCCGTAGTCGGCGATGTACATGGAGCAGCCGTCAACTCTCACAGAGACCGGCCATCGAATCCGCTTTTGGGGTTCAAGCGAGGTCATCTCACGCAGTCGGAGCGCCTTCACGTTGGACTTCATGTAGTGGTGGGCCTGCTTCGACAGCGTGGCGTCTCCACGGAAGAGTTCAACGAAGACTCCGTCCGGCCTGAACAGTTGCACTCGGTTGTTTGCCCAGTCAGAGACGTATATATCGCCGTCCTTGTCGACAGTAACACCCGAGGGACGGTTGAATTCACCCTCCCCATCGCCGGACTTACCGATCTTGAAAACGAACTCACCATCGGCTGTGAACTTCTGGATGCGGTCATTCCGCCAGTCGGCGACATACACATCGCCGATCTCATCGACGTGGATTCCCCAAGGCATATTGAACTCGCCGTCACCGTGGCCTTGGCAGCCGAACTCCATCAGGAACTCGCCGTCCCTGGTGAACTTCTGGATCCGGTGATTCTGGGTGTCGGAGACGTACACGTTCTCATCAGGGTCGAGCGCAATGCCTGACTGCCTGTTGAACTGCCCTTCACCACTTCCTGCTTCGCCCCACTGAGCCTGAATCTCACCCCGCTTGTTTATGACCGTTATCTGGTTCGTGCCCTCGTCGGAAACCCAGAGGTTTTCTTCACTGTCCATGATCATCGATGCGGGCCAAACGAACCTGGAGTTTACCGAGTACGTGCCCCCTATCTGGGCTGCACCACCGGCTCCAAGATTGATCGCTCCGAGGTCTTCGTCTTCCTGAGACAATCGCCTGATAAAAGAGATGCCCCCGCGACACAAGATGTGGAGATCCCCTTCCCTGTCGACAGCTAGATCGACAGGTGTGTTGGTCAGACGCCTCATACCAAGCGTCCGGTCGTAGCTGAATCCTACCCTGAGGAGCGCGTATGGCCTACCCATTTCTCACCTCATCCTTACAGCGCTGACACAGCGGCACACTAGGCAAAAATCGGAATCTTCTCGTACTGCCCTTTAACGATTGGGGCCGCCTCGACGCCCATCCACTCTTCGAGCAGCGTGGTGTACAGACCGCGGAAGTCGTACGTGTGGGCCATGTCACCGTCGGTCTGCTTGTCGATGTCGAGTGACGGATACTCGGCATATAGGCCGCCCTTTACCCTATCTCCAATCACGAAAGAGCCTCCGCCTGCGCCGTGGTCGCAGCCGCTGCCGTTGTCCCTGATGCGGCGTCCGAACTCGGTGAATACCAGCATCACGACGTTTTCAGAGGCATTGTGGTCTCGGATGTCCTGGAAGAAGTCCATGATGGCCCCCGAGAGCTCGCTCAGAAGCCTCGGATGGTTTGGGACCTCGTTCGCGTGAGTGTCATAACCGCCGTGCTGGGTGTAGATGACCCTAGTGCCCAAGTCAGCCAGATGGACCCTCGCGGCATCCCTGAGAGAATTAGATATCGGATTGTCCGCGTACTCGACGCTGGAAGAGTAGATTTCGGGAGCTCTCTTCAGTACGTCGGCGCCTCGGAGTACGTCCATGCCGGTCTGGGCGACGTACTCCCTTACCAGTCCGGTACCCACAGCCGGGCCGTACATCTTCGCGAAGATATCCAGTGCCTGCCTGCGCTCGGCCTCCTCGGTGATACCGCTCATCATGCCGTAGTTATCCAGATCGCCGACCGATGTGATCGGCACTCCTGACTTGCTCATTGCACGCGGAAGCCCTCGTCCAATGTTCACGCAAGTCAGCGGGTTCTCCTTGTTGGTGTCCATTTCGGCCACGACCTGACCGAGCCAGCCCTCGGTGCCAATCCGGTCGGGCTCGGCCGTCTGCCAGATGTCCATTCCTCTGAAGTGTGAACGGCTCGAGTCGGGATAGCCGACACCCTGTACGATCGCGACGCTGCCCTCGTCGTACAGCTCTTTGACCGGCGCGAAGTGGGGATTGAAGCCCAGGTAGTTATTGATAGGGAGGACCTGCTCCTGCGGGATTCCAATCACGGGTCTCGAGTCGTAGTAGATGTCATTCGAGTATGGAATCACCGTGTTCATGAAGTCGTTACCGCCCGTGAGTTGAACGACTACAAAGACCGTGGGCTTACCATTTACTTCCATTGCTGGATTTCCTCCCGCTCGGACTAGCCGAACTGATACTCCACCGATGCCACGATGAATTGGACCATCCTTGTCACTCGTGCGGAACTCTCTTCACGGTCAGGATGGGTGTCGAAACTGAGGTTGCCGCCCGAGTTGGCGTAGTCCAGGAGCGCCTCTCTAGTATGGCTTTCCACTGTCATGGGGCCAACGAGGTCCAATGTGTGATCCACGAACTCTTCCGGAGTGAGCGGTCCCCCTTCGGACGCGAGCCTGTCGATAATCGCCTGGATGCCCGGAAGGGTCTGGTCGCCAAGCTCATTGACAGCAAAGTTAACGCGCTCGGCGAGAGTGCCGCAGTCTATCCACTCGCGACCTGTGTGCCAGCCCTCCACGGTTGGAGGTGTCATGAGATGCTGACCCATCAGGCTGGTCGCTGCTGGTGCGGCATGAAGAGTTGGTTCGGGAAAGGCATGTTTTCCAGCCAGCTTTATCGTCCCAGCAACCAGTTCTGTGGGGCTCTTCACCTTGGCGAAGCGCGCTTCCTTGAAGAAGTCCGAATTGAAGAGAACTCGAAGCACGACCCTAATATCACCGTCGGACTCAAAATAGGCGTCGCAGAGTGCCTCGACTGCCTCTGGGTCTCGCGGCGGAATGTCGTTCCATGATGGCACCTGTGGTTCGTCAGCAACGAAGAAGTTGTACAGGTGTCGAGCAATGAAACGGGCAGTCGCTGGCTGGTTCACGACAATATCGATTATGTCCTCGCCATTGAACCTGCCGGTGTGGCCGAGGAACGTCTTCTCACTATCGTCGTGGTCGTCCTCCCTGTAGACGAACTCCGACGGGTAGCGCCCATACGGATCGAGCGGGATGGGCTGAATGAACGTCCAGCCAGTGAATGCGCGGGACGCCATCTTGATGTCTTCTTCAGAGTAGTTTCCCACTCCCATGGAGAAGAGTTCGAGGAGCTCACGTCCCCAGTTCTCGTTAGGCTGGTCCCTGTGATTCTCGGAGTTGTCCAGCCAGTGAATCATTGCCGGATCTTTAGCCAAGTCCACCAGAATGGTGCGCATGTCGGAGACGGCGTTTCGCCTGAACAGTTCGATCTGTGTCCTGGAAGAGGGGCCGTGCTCACTCTTGCCCACAGAGGTCGCGAACACGTGGTGCCAGAACAGCGCCATCTTCTCTTCGAGGGGCCGCTCGGTATTGACCATCCGATATAGCCAGTGTGTGTTCCAGGGCTCCACCGAGTCCGGGTTGTTCAACTCGAGCCAGTACCGGATGGCAATGTCATCAGCGACTTCGGGGAAGCGTTCCGGGTGAAGCAAGTCTTCCACGAGCTCTTCGTAGCTCTGTTCAGCCAACTGCTCGAGATCGTCCCGAGTCGCTCCGAATCCAGCACGACGCATAAGGTGGGCTACCAGGGACAGATTAGTGGTTGCCATGTTCGCTCGTCTCCGTCCAGTTGCTGTGTCGTCGAAAACGGCCTATTCGGGCACCCTGGTGGCATGCCAAGCCGTCATCTGCCAGTCGCCGTCGTTGTTTACATAGACCACCGTGTACTCAAGCGAGAAGTGGTTTCCATTCACGTGGACGTGGGCGCCGCCTCGGACGACTGCGGAGTTGGCGTACGTTCGGACTGTGCTGGGAGTTGGGGTGATCAACTCGTAGTTGAGTCTCCCTGAGCCGATACCGCTCACAAAGCTCTCTTTGGTATCCAACGCCGCCGAGGTATGCACATAGGTGAGATCGTCGGCTAGAATCCGTCCCAAGGTGTCAACGTCCTTATCCACCATTGCGACGAGACGTTGGGATTCCAAGTCCTGAATTGTCTTCGTAAGATCCTGTGTCTGAGTCATCATGCTCTCCAATTGTAAGTGTAGCTGTGCTGCTCAGGCGACTGTAACAAGGGAGTTGAATTCAGTCAACGAATCGGGCGTGCAATAGTAGAAGTAACTTCTGCCAGGAAACGCTGATCGCCAGACGCCGTTCCTAGTGGTGTGTGATAAATTACTTGAGGCGCCCATTTGGGCAGTTTCAGGCTCACCAGTCGGCGGGGGCATTGAGCAATGATTGATCTCACTGGGGTTTCGAAACACTACCAAATCGGCCCGGTAGAAGTACGGGCGCTCGACGGTGTCGATCTTCACGTTGCCGATGGCGAGTTCGTGGTTGTCCTCGGGCCATCCGGCAGCGGCAAGACCACACTGCTGAATATCATAGGAGCCCTCGACACCCCCACTGACGGCAGCGTCTCTGTCGGTGGACGCGACATCACGCATTCGTCACGCTCTGAGCTGTTCGCTCTCAGACGAGAGACCGTGAGCTTCATATTCCAAAGTTTTAATCTGTTTCCGGGTCTAACCGCCCTGGAGAACGTTGAATTTGGTATGGACGTCGCGGGAAAGCGAGGGGTCATTTCTGCCCAGTCCGTGCTCGATTCTGTTGGCCTGGGCGACAGGACATCGCACTTTCCCCACGAGTTGTCTGGCGGCGAGCAGCAGCGGGTCGCCATCGCCAGGGCTCTCGCCACCGGCAATCCAGTTCTGTTGGCTGACGAGCCCACGGGCGAGCTCGATTTCAGAACGGGCGCCCAGATCCTGGAACTGCTGATCCAGCAGGCATCTGACGAACGCGCCGTCCTGGTGGTAACCCACAACAGGGAGATTTCACGCATAGCCGACCGCGTGGTTGAGATGAGCAGCGGGCGTATTATCAGCGACGGTCCACCCCAAGGGGGCAAGACTCCTCTCTCGCAGCTTCGCTGGTAGCTGAGAATTAGTCTCATTTGTATATGGGGCGTGTTGATGCCTACAGGTTGGTCCCGGGCATTACAGACCGATTCCCTCTGATCACGTAATTGAAACTCAGTATCGGTGTTTTCCCCGATCTGAGACCCCATATCACGACAATTCGTGCAAATTTCCTCAAATGCTTGCTATTTCCCCCCATTTCTGCAAGAATTGTGAGTACGTCATACCAACCAAGTTTAGGTGTCACACGGAGGTAGCGATGCCACACGACATTCACGAGTGCGACGGACACGAGCACCACGCTCACGAGCATGATCAGCATGAGTGCGACGAGCACGAACACCACGGCGACGAGCCTAGACACGTCCACGACGCTCACGAGTGCGACGACCACGAGCACCACGCTCATGTGCACGATGAACACGAGTGCGACGACCACGAGCACCACGCGGACGAGCACTAGGCCGAAATTGCCAGTCGGACTTGCAAGGCAAGCCGCATATTTTAGGAACTGGCTGACAAGCCTGTAGTCATTGCCAGCTACGTTGAAATCAGGTGGCTTTCCCGCCCAAAGTCGACAGCGTCCCGCCGATATCACACAGGTCGGCGGGACTTTTTTATGGGGAATTAGACTATTCTATGACTTGTGCAAAACGCGGCAGGTCAAGTAACGTCGAAATGGGAATTTGAAAGAGTTCAGCACACCGAGGGTCTGATATGCAGGGTTCGAGTCCGTCCGGCCGACCTGAGGGCCAGCACGATCACCACGACGAACACGACCACCACGGTCATCATGGGGACGACGACTCCCATGACGACCACGATGGGCACGGTCACGGCTCACATGATGACCATGAGGGGCATGATCACGACTCCCATGACGACCACGATGGGCACGATCACAGCTCACATGATGACCATGAGGGGCATGACCACGGCGGGCACGACCACGCCCACGAGCTGAGACTCACCAGTCGCCGCAGCCTGTTAGTTGCGCTCACCCTCATCTCCACTTACATGGTGGCTGAGGTGGTGGGTGGCGTTCTATCCGGCAGCCTGGCGCTGATTGCGGACGCCGGTCACATGCTCACAGACGCGGCCGCCATCGTCATGGCTTTGGTAGCCATGTGGATTGCGGAAAAGGAAGCGTCTATCGAAAGGACTTTTGGCTACCAGCGTGCTGAGGTCCTGGCAGCTCTGGCCAACACGTTTGCACTGTGGCTTATTGCGGGCTGGATTCTATTCGAGGCCTACCACAGAACCTTTACGGAAGAAGTCGAGATTAACGGCCTTCCGGTACTTCTCGTGGGCATAGGCGGTCTGATTATCAACTTAATCGTTGCGTGGATTCTCCACCGATCGTCGCAGCACAGCATGAATGTCGAAGGGGCATTCCAGCACGTACTGGCGGACCTTATGGGATCGGTGGGCGTCGTCATATCAGCCATTTTTGTTATGACGCTTGAATGGTACGTTGTCGACCCTATCCTCAGCGTTCTAATCGCCGGTCTTATCGTGTGGAGCAGCCGACACCTGATGGCTACGGTGCTCCAGGTACTCTTGGAAGGTGTGCCAAGGCATATAGACGTCTACAGCCTCTGCAGCGACATCGAAGAAGTTGAGGGCGTAACGATTATTCATGACGTACACGTCTGGACCATCACATCAGGAAGCGAGGCCTTTACAGCCCACGTCCTGGTTGATCCCACCTTCAGTGGCCCACAGATAAATAAGATCCTGGAGCGAATTCAGGGCATAACACACGATAAATACGGCATAGACCACGTTACCATCCAGGTCGAGCAGTCGGTGGCCAATTGCAGAGAAGACCACCACGTGGGTCACCTAGAGTTCACCAGTCGTCCTTCTGCAGC